>NZ_JAVKPU010000010.1:0-100376 GCF_040981025.1 Kocuria sp. CPCC 205261
ACTACATCGCCAGATCGCTCCTGGAGACCGGCGGGTTCAGGCCGCGACTACACCCTGGATCCTGAAGAGCCAGTTTGACCTGCCCCACCGCCTGCAAAGCTGTTCTGCGGATCAACAATCCGAGCTACCTCCCGTGTCGGGTGAATCAGGTGAATATGGCCAGCCTGTACCCTTCTCGGCAACCATTCTCCATGGGGGTACGGGAAATGTTTATTCCTGTCGGGGGGTGGGATCCGGATACTCAATGGTTGGAACACCGAAGCGGAAGGGCTGCATTAGAGGAATTAATGGTCGATTTTGCTGGGCGTACAGGCAGGGTTCCCATCAGACAGGCGAGAGCGTCCATTCCTGCGGGGGCTACCCAGTTCTCGGTGACGGGGTAACTCTTCCAGCCGCGATCGAGAGGGCGATCGGAAGATTGTTGATCAAACGGGTAAACCCTTCACGGGAAACCGAACATGTGTCGGCGAGGGGCATTTATCACGGTCAGTCCTCTTCTTCGTCCTCGGAGGACGCGTCCGAGATCTTCTCCCCCCGGCGCTCGGCCATCAACAGTTCCCACGTGCGGATGAGGCGGGGGATGGAGATGATCACCAGGCCGCCGATCATGTTCAGCGGGATGACCCACGCGAACCACACGAACCAGTCCAGGTAGGAGTAGTCCCAACCGGCGTGCATGGCCCCGAAGATCACGATGGAGTTCAGCGCCCCGTGGAGCATGCCCAGGCCCACGACCAGCAGTCCGCCGATCAGGGAGATCACCGCGGTCATCATGTCGTTGTTCGTACCCTGCTGCATGCGGGTCATGAGGGTGATGGTGGAACCGGCCAGCAGGGCAAGACACACGGTCTCCAGCCCGATCCCGTCCGCCACGTACCCCGAGGCCACCTCCACCAGGGAGTCCGTGAAGTCGGGGAATGCCGCCACGACCACCCACATGAACACCCAACCACCCACGAGGTTGGCCAGCAGGGTCACGACCCACAGCCGCACCAGGGACCACCAGGAACCGTGCCCGGCCACCACCGCGTTGATGGGGAGCAGGAAGTCCTCGGTGAACAGCTCGGAGTGGGCCAGGCGCAACGCGAGCAGCCCCACGCCGAACGCGATGCCCGCCAGCAGTTTGGAGTCGGTGACATCCATGACCGCGAGCATGGCCATGATGCCCAGGCCCACGTCGATCCCGCCGAAGAGGCCGGTGATGATCAACGCCCGCCACGTGCGGTGCAGCCGATCCGTGCCTTCCTGGACGGTGTTCTGGAACTCCTCGACCAGTTCGTCCTCGAGGGGTTGATCGGTGCGTCCCGAGGAACGCCGCTTGGACTCGCTGTCACGCGCTGTGGGCATGGGCCTCAGCGTAGGCCACGCGAGAAGCCATCACGCGATACATCTGTGTCCCGAAAAAACACGGACAGGCGCTTCCCGTGGTCTTTCCGGGGCACAGATCTACTCACTGCGTCGGAGCAGCCGCCCAGGTATGCGCAGCGAAGGCCGACGGCGTCCCTACTCACCGCGGCCCGGCTGCGGCCCAAGCGCTCAGCCCCGTCCCGTGAACTCCGGCTTGCGCTTCTGCTGGAAGGCCGCGAAGCCCTCCTTGTAGTCGTCCGTGGCGCACAGGGCCGCCTGGGCCTTGTTCTCCGCGGCCATGGACTCCCACAACCCCACGCGGTTGTCCCGCACCTGGGCCACGAGTTCCTTGGACGCCAGGTAGGACTGCGTGGCACCGCGGGCCACCTTCGACACCCGCTGCATGGTGAACTCCATGAGCTCCTCCGCCGGCACGGCTCGGGAGAACAGTCCCGCCGCCACGGCCTCAGCGCCGGTCATCATCTCGGCGGTGTAGATCAGGTCCAGGGTGCGGTGGGGGCCCAGTCGTTCGGTGAACAGGGCGTGCCCGCCCGAGTCCAGCGTGGCCCCCAGGTTGGCGAACGGGGATCCGATGGTCGCGTCCTGCGCCACGTACACCACGTCCGTGGCGATCGCGAGCCCCAGCCCCACGCCCAAGCACGCGCCCTGCACCGCGGCGAACGTGGGCGCGGGGAACCGGGACATCTGCTGCAGCAGCGGTTGCACCTTGCCGGTGAGGTAGCCGTCGGTGTCGTCACTCCCCGGGTCTACGGCGGAGATGTCCCGGCCCGCGCAGAACGCACGCCCCTCGCCACTCAGCGCGAGCGCTCGCACGCCGGCCCGCTCGGCCTCGGTGTATGCGGCGGCGAGATCGTCCAGCGCGGCCTCGTCCAGCGAGTTGAGCTTCTTGGGCGCGTCGAGCACCACGCGGGCGATCGCGTCCTCGATCGTCAGGTCGATCATGGGGTTCTCCTTGCGGTTCGGGGTTCCTGTGCGCCCCGTGGGGCGAGCGGGCAGGTACGACGACGACGCCGCGCGGTCCCGGCGCGGCGTCGTCGGCGGAGTGCATGGGACTCAGGCGTCGAAGTCCACACTCAACCGGTCGGACGTGGGGCGCGTCTGGCAGGTAAGGACGTACCCGGCGTCCAGCTCGTCCTTCTCGAGCGCGAAGTTCTCCTCCATCTCGAACTCGCCGGAGGTGACCTTGGCGCGGCACGTGCCGCACACCCCGCCGGCGCACGCGAAGGGGACGTCCGGGCGCACGCGCAGGGCGGCGTTGAGAACGGTCTCCGCGGCGGACGTGGGAGACTTCACCTGGGCGGAGGTGCCGTCCAGGGTGAAGACGATCTCGTAGTTCTCGCCCTTGGGGTCCGCCTTGACCACGCGGCCCTGCTGGCCTTGCGGTGTGGTGGGCTTGCCGGTGGTGAACAGCTCGTAGCGCACGCGGGACTCGTCCACGCCGCGCTCCTTCAGGACGTCCCGGCACAGCTGCACGAGCTCGAAGGGCCCGCACAGGAACCACTCGTCCGTGGAGTCCACCTGGACCACGTGGTCCAGCAGCTCCTCGAGCTTGTCGTGGTCGATCCGCCCGGACATCAGCGGGGAGATCCGCTGCTCGCGGGAGAGCACGTGGTGCACGGCCAGGCGGGCGGGGTACTTGTCCTTGAGGTCGCCCAGCTCCGCCGCGAACATCACGTCCATGGACGAGCGGTTGGCGTAGATGACGTCCATCGCGGCGGTGTCGGAGGCGCGCAGCAGCGCGCGGGCGATCGCCATGATGGGCGTGATCCCGGACCCGGCGGCGAACGCCACCAGGTGCACGTTGCGCTTCTTGGCCACCTCCCGCTCGGCGAGCTTCTCGGGGTCGTTCATGGAGGTGATGTTGACCTTGGAGGTGAACGCGCCCTGCGGGTTCATCACGTCGAGGGTGTCCCCGGCGGCGAGCTGCTCGTTCGCCCACGTGGAGAACACGCCGCCCATGTCTTTCTTGATGGCCACACGGATCTCACCCGGGGTGGGGTCCGCGCAGATCGAGTAGGAGCGGCGCACCTCGTGCCCGTTGATCTGCGCGCGGATGGCCACGTACTGCCCGGGCAGGTAGTTGTAGTCCGCCACGAGGTCCTCGGGGACCTCGAATGTGACCTCCACGGAGTCGGGGGTCAGCTTGCGCACCTCGGAGACCGCGAGGGTGTTGAACGTGGCGCGGCGCTTGCCGTCACCCGCGCTGGCCCCGGTGGCTTCCTCCACGGCGGAGGTGTCCGGCGTTTCGCTCATGATCAGTGCACCTTGAAGTAGTCGAAGGGTTCTTTGCAGTCGTTGCACACCCACAGGGCCTTGCAGGACGTGGACCCGAAACGGGTCATTTCGCGGGTGTCCAGGGAACTGCAGTGCGGGCACTTCACGGCCAGGCTCAGTCGCACCGGTCCGGAGTTGTGCCCGGCGGCGGTGCGCCCGGTGGGCGGGGCGATGCCGTACTCGCGCAGCTTGGCCTGGCCCGCGGTGGACATCCAGTCGGTGGTCCACGCCGGGCGCAGCACCTGCACCACGCGCACGTCCTCGTAGCCGGCGGCGGTGACCGCGGCTTCGAGATCCGCGGCCATGGTGTCCATGGCGGGGCAGCCCGAGTAGGTGGGGGTGATGACGACGACGTTCTCGTTCTCCCGCGCCACGGCGTCCCGCAGCACCCCGAGGTCCTCGAGCGTGAGCACGGGGATCTCGGGGTCGCACACCGTGGCGGCGACGTCCCACAGGGCGGCGTCGCGCGCATCGCCCGGGCGCCGGGACGGCCCCAGGGGGACCTCCCGGGGCGCCACGCCGCCCGTGGGTGGCAGCGAGCGGGGCGGAACGCGGGAGAACACGGTGCTCACCACGTGGCGCCGGGATGCTGGCGGGCGAGCCACTGCATCTCAGCGAGGATGTACCCGCGGTACTCGGAGTAGGAGCCGTCACGCGGTGCGGCGGAGAGTCGGGCCTGGGCCACGTTCGGGACATCGAGCTCGGCCTCCGCCAGCAGGGCGGTGACGCGGTCCATGGTCCGCTCGCGCAGGCTGGAGGGCCGCACGGCGATGCCCTCGAGCTCGTCGTGCAGGGGCTCGTCCGCGAACAGCTCGTCCAGGTAGGGCCACATGTAGTAGAGGCCCTCCTGGATGCGCCGCTTGGACTCCTCGGTTCCGAGGCCCAGGCGCAGCATCCACTGGGCGGCGTGGTCCTGGTGGTACTCGACCTCCTTCAGCGCCTTGTCCGCGATCGCGGCCAGGGTCTGGTCCGTGGAGGACTGCAGCGCCGAGTAGAGCTCGTACTGGTAGAAGGAGAACAGCAGCTGACGCGCGATGGTCTGACCGAAGTCCCCGTTCTCCTGCTCCACGAGGCGCACGGAGCGGAACTCCTCCTCGTTGCGGAAGTACGCGAGCTCGTCCTCGGTCTTCCCCCACGCGGAGCCCGCGTAGGTCAGCAGGAAGCGCGCGTGGCCGATGAGGTCCAGCGCGATGTTGGCGAGGGCGATGTCCTCCTCGAGTTCGGGGGCCCGGGAGATCCACCAGCCCAGGCGCTGGGACAGCATCAGGGCGTCGTCGCCGAGACGCAGAGCGTACTGGGCCACGGCTTCCGAGGCCTTGCCGCCGGTCTCCGCGATCTCCTCGGCGGTGATCGCGTCACCCGCGGACTGCTTGGTGGCGGAGTCGTGGGAGGCGAACGCGCTCACAGGTGCTTCACCCCTTCGCTCTTGGTGTAGTACGTGGCGTGGCGGTAGCTCTTGCCCTGCGCGGACTCGAAGTAGCCGCCCTTGGAGTCCGGATCCGAGGCCGTGATGGCGTCCGCGGGGACCACCCACACGCTCGTGCCCTCGTTGCGCCGGGTGTAGAGGTCACGCGCGTTGCGCACGGCCATGGTGGCGTCCGGGGCGTGCAGGGAGCCCGCGTGCACGTGAGACAGCCCGCGCGAAGAACGCACGAAGACCTCCCACAGGGGCCAGTTGCCGGTTTGGTTCTCACTCATGCTCAGGCTCCGATCAGCTCGGCGGAGCCGCGGCCCGCCATCACAGTGGTCTCGTCGATCGCCACGGCGGCCTCGGGGGACGACGCCGCTGCCTCCACCTCGGTGGCCTCGCGCGCCTGCCGCTGGGCATAGGCCTCGGCCGCCTCGCGCACCCACGCACCGTTCGCGTGGGCCTCACGACGGCGCTTCATGCGTTGGACGTTGCACGGCCCGGAGCCCTTGATCACGGACATGAATTCGTTCCAGTCCAGCTCGCCGTAGTCGTAGTGGCCGCGCTCCTCGTTCCACTTCAGGTCCGGGTCCGGCAGGGTCAGACCCAGGGCCTCGGCCTGCGGGACGATCATGTCCACGAAGCGCTGGCGCAGCTCGTCGTTGGAGAAGCGCTTGATGTTCCACTCCATGGACTGCTGCGAGTTGGGCGAATCGGCGTCCGGGGGACCGAACATCTGCAGCGCGGGGCCGTAGAAGCGGTTCACGGCCTCCTGGGCCATCTGCTTCTGCGCCTCGGTGCCGTGGGAGAGCTCGTAGAGGATCTCCCAGCCCTGGCGCTGGTGGAAGGACTCCTCCTTGCAGATGCGCACCATCGCGCGGCCGTACGGGCCGTAGGAGGCGCGGCACAGCGGCACCTGATTGCAGATCGCGGCGCCGTCTACGAGCCAGCCGATCGCGCCCATGTCCGCCCAGGTGCGGGCCGGGTAGTTGAAGATCGAGGAGTACTTGGCCTTGCCGCTCAGCAGCTGCTCGTTGAGCACGGAGCGCGGGGTGCCCAGGCTCTCCGCCGCGGAGTAGAGGTACAGCCCGTGGCCGGCCTCGTCCTGGACCTTGGCCATCAGCACGGCCTTGCGCTTGAGGCTCGGGGCGCGGGTGATCCAGTTGGCCTCCGGCTGCATGCCAATGATCTCGGAGTGCGCGTGCTGGGAGACCTGGCGGGTCAGGCTCTTCCGGTAGGCCTCCGGCATCCAGTCCCGGGGCTCCACGCGGGAGTCCTCGCTGAGGAGGTGCTCGAAGTGCTGCTGCTCGGCGGTGGGCTCCGCCTGGTCCGCAGTGGTGGTCTGCTCAGTCATGGTGGGTGTCCTCGGTTCGCGGGTGAGATGGGAGCGGAGGATGAACTCTGTACGCTGCCGACAATAATAACTGACCGCTCGTTCAGAATATAGGCCCCCGGTGTGGTCGTCAACACATTTCGGGGGGCTGTTCCGCGCTCGCGGGAGGCCTCACGGGGCTCGCGTCATGCATGGATTTTTGTTGACACGGGTCACATTTCTGCGATTACATACTGACCGATCGTTCGAATAATCTGAGGAGCGCCCGTGCCACATCATCCTGTTCTGACGGGGGACCGTGCATCCGAATGGCTCGGGATCACGGTGGAACGAGCCGACCCCGGGCACAGCGTCATCACCATGCCCGTGCGCGAGGAGATGCTCAACGGCTTCGGCGTCGTGCACGGCGGGATGATCTTCGCGCTCGCGGACTCGTGCTTCGCCATGACGTGCAACGACCCGGAACCGGACGGCACCTCCATGACCGTGGCCCAGGGCGTGGACATCAACTTCCTCAGCTCGGCCCACCCGGGCCAGACCCTCGTCGCGGAGGGTCGCCAGATCGCCACCACCGGGCGCAGCGGCCTGTGCGACATCACCGTCTCCACCCAGGACGGGGACGTCGTCGCCCAGTTCCGCGGCCGCAGCCGCACCGTGCCCCTTCGCCAGAAAGCGTGAACCCATGACGTCGTGCTCCGTGCCCAGCCCGTACCACCCCGTGGCCTCCGGGGACTCCTCCCAGCCGGATCCCGAGGAGCTGATGAGCCGGGACCAGATCGAGGCGCTGCAGACGGAGCGCCTGAACTGGACCCTGCACTACGCGTACGAGAACGTGCCCGCCTACCAGGAGCTCTTCGACGAGCACGGGGTGCACCCGGATGACTTCCGGGAGCTCGAGGACCTCGCGAAGTTCCCTTACACGGACAAGGAATTCCTGCGCAAGGCCTACCCGTTCACGTCCTTCGCCACGCCCATGTCCGAGATCCGACGCATCCACGCGTCGTCGGGCACCACCGGGCAGCCCACCGTGGTGGCCTACACGGAGGAGGACCTGCAGACGTGGGGGGCCCTCGTGGCACGCTGCTTCCGGCTCTCGGGAATGAAGCCCGGGGACAAGGTGCACAACGCGTACGGTTACGGGCTGTTCACCGGCGGGCTGGGCGCCCACTACGGTGCGGAGCGCCTGGGATGCGCCGTGATCCCGATGTCCGGAGGGCAGACGGAAAAGCAGGTGCAGCTCATCCGGGACTTCGAGCCGCAGGCCATCCTCTCCACCCCCACGTACCTGCTCACCATCGCGGACGGCTTCCGCAAGCTCGGTCTCGACCCGCGCGAGACCTCCCTGCGACACGCCGTACTCGGGGCGGAGCCGTGGACCGAGGAGATGCGCCACGAGATCGAGAAGACGTTCAACATCTCCGCGTGCGACATCTACGGCCTCTCCGAGGTCATGGGTCCCGGCGTGGCCGGCGAGTCCTGCGAGACGAAGGACGGTTCGCACATCTGGGAGGACCACTTCCGCCCGGAGGTCATCGACCCGTTCGACGACACCGTGCTGCCCACCGGCCGCCCCGGCGAACTCGTGTTTACCGCCCTGACCAAGCAGGCGCTGCCAATCATCCGCTACCGCACCCACGACCTCACCCGTCTGCTGCCGGGCACCGCGCGTCCGGGTCACCGGCGCATGGGCCGGATCACGGGGCGCTCGGACGACATGATCATCCTGCGCGGTGTGAACCTCTTTTCGTCCCAGATCGAGGAACTCGCGCTGAAGATCCCCGCGCTTTCCCCGCACTTCACGCTCGAGATCACCCGGCCCCACCGCATGGACCAGATGACCATCCACATCGAGCGCCGCGAGGAAGCCACCCTGGAGCAGGCCCAGGAGGGTGGCAAGAAGCTGCTGCACGACATCAAGACGAAGATCGGTTCGAGCGCCACGATCGACATCGCCGAGCCCGGGACCCTCGCACGTTCCTCGGGCAAGCTGCGCCGCGTCTACGACCACCGTGACAAGTGAGTTCCGGCGTTGCCGGGGCCCGCTGCGGCGGTGGAGCCCAGGTGACGAGCCGGTAGCCTGAGGTTCTCCGTTCCCGACAGCCCGACAGAAGGTCGAGGTCCCCGTCCATGCCCCCCGCGAGCACTCCCCCCGCCTCCGACGACGCCGCGGCGGCCCCCAAGCGAGGCCGTCCCGGGTACGACCGAGAGACCCTGCTGTCCGTGTGCGTGGACGTCTTCAACCGCTACGGCTACGACGCCACCTCCATGGGGACCCTCTCCAAGCACCTGGGGATCTCCAAGTCCGCGATCTACCACCACGTGGAGTCCAAGGAGGCGATTCTCGGCCAGGCCCTGGACCGTGCGCTGGACTCGCTGGAGGCGGTCTTCGAGTCCGTCCTGGCCTCGGACCACGGGCCGGTCAACAAGCTCGAGGCGATCCTCGACGGCTCGGTGCGGGTGCTCGTGGACCAGATGCCCTACGTGACCCTGCTGCTGCGCCTGCGTGGGAACTCGGAGATCGAGGAGGCCGCGCTGCAGCGTCGTCGCACCCTGACCCGCACGGTCGAGGACCTGGTGCGCGAGGCGCAGGAGCTGGGGGAGCTGCGCACGGACGTCTCCGGCAAGTCCGCACCGCGTCTGATGCTGGGCATGGTCAACTCGATCGTGGACTGGTACCAGCCCGGCCGCTCGGGCACAGTGGACCAGCTCACGGCGACCGTGGTGACGATGGTCTTCTCGGGCCTGCGGGCGTAGCCGGCGCTCCCTCCGCAGGGAGGTGTCCAGGCCCGCCTAGGGTGAGCCCATGGACATCTCCCGTTCCCGAGATCTCGACCACGCTGCGCTGATCCGCCTGTACGACGCCGTCGGGTGGCGCTCCTACACGCGGCGCCCCGAGGACTTCGGGCCCATGGTCCAGAACGCGTGGCTGGTCATCTCCGCGTGGGATGCGGGGGAGCTCGTGGGAATGGCCCGGGTCGTCGGCGACGGTGTGACGGTGGCGTACATCCAGGACCTGCTGGTGGACCCGGACCACCAGCGGCGGGGCATCGGTCGTGCGCTGCTCACCGAGGTGCTGGACGAGACGTCCCACATCCGCCAGGTCTACATCACCACCGACGATCCCCTCTGGAACCGCCATGTGGTGAAGCTCTACCGCTCCCTGGGATTCCGCCCCACCTCGGACCTGGGCTGCACCACGCTCGCCATCATGCGGTGAGCCGATGCGCTTGAGCAGCCCGTCGTCGAGGTTGAGTTTTCAGTCCTCGGTGCCGTCCTGCTCCAAGATGTAGCTGCTGAATCCGGGCGCTGTGAAAGCCAGCAAACCCCTGGCGGGCGAATCGAGAATCCCTTTGTCCATGAGAGAACGCCGGGCCATGCTGATGGCCGTGGTCGGCTTTCCCATGGCGGCTGCCACGTCGGCCCTGCGCGGTGCGGGGCTGGACTGCAGTGCGATGGCGCGCAGCAGTTCGCGTTCCGCAGGCGTAGCTTTACCCCATCTGGTGCGGTAGAACACATCCAGCTGTTCGAGCACCTCATCCTCGGACGCCTCCACCGCACCCAGCGTGATCGTCCCGCCAGGGTCGGGAAAACCCGCCGATTCCCATGCGGCGTGTGCCCACAGCTGGAGGAAGTGGGGGTAGCCGTGAGCTTTCTCCAGGACGGCCTCCACTGCTTGGTACTGCCAGGAGACACCGAACTTGATGGCGGGTTCGGACAGCGCGTTGTACGCGGCTTCCCGGCTCAGGTCCTTCAAGCGGACGAACTCGAAGCGTTCTCCGAACGTGGCGGCATCCGTGACCACATCCGACGTGTGACCCAATCCGGCCGCTACGAGGGTGGCTGGCAGGGGGCTTTCATCCCGGGAACGAAGATGCTGCCATGCATAGGCCAGCGCTTTCAGTGCCGTGTGATCCGCTGCCTGGAGCTCATCGATGAAGATCGCCAGGCCCCCGCCGTGCCGGTGCAGTGAGTGCGCAGTGGCGGCGATCAGGGCTTCAAGGGCCTGTCCCGGGGCCTCGGCCGTGGAGCGTCCCTGACCGGGAGAGGTTGTGGCCCCCAGACCTGCGACACTCACGGAGAGTTCCAGGTTCCGGATCAGGGATGCGATCTCCTGCGCGGCCGCGGAGTGCCACGCGCGGGTCAGCTTCTCGAGTTCTGCGGACAGGACGGGCAGAAGGTCGGCATCGCCAGCGGTGATCCAGACCGGGGTCAGTCCTCGTTCGCGTGCAGCTCGTTGGCCATACCGCAGCAAAGACGTTTTGCCGACCCCTCGGCTCCCTACGTACACGCGTGGCCGAGCAATGAATGCTTTTTCGTCCGCTACATGCTGCATCTGAACGCGTAGTCGAACCATGTGTGTTTCTCGCCCGGGAAGGAATGCGGTGACCTCGCCAGGGGTGTACGGGGAGCGCTGCATGGATACTCCTTTATAAAAACCGCTGAACTATAAAGAAGTATATAGAGGCTTCTGGCCAACGTGCCCGGTCAGTACAGCTGGGATGCCGGGCCCGGGTTCTGCAGCTGCTTCTTGAAACCGACGTGGGACGAGCGGTAGCCCAGACGCTCGTAGAAACGGTGGGCATCAGGCCGCGAGGTGTCGGTGGTCAGCTGCAGCAGTGAACAGCCCGAGTCGAGCGCAACGGTCTCCGCCCAGGCGAACATTCGTTCCCCCAGCCCCTGACCGCGAAGGGTGGAGGACACCCGAACAGACTCTATCTGCAGGCGGCGTGTGCCCCCGCGAGACAGGCCCGGGATCACCGTGAGCTGCATGGTGCCCACCACATCGCCCGCGTCGTTCCGGACGGCGGTCAGGAACTGGTGCGGATCGGCGGCGATCTCCTGGAAGGCGCGCTCGTAGGCACCCATGTCCCCGCCTTCCCGAGTGCTCCCCAGCGGATCGTCCGCCAGCAGGCGCACGATTGCGGGGAGGTCCTCCGGACGTACCCGGATGGGGCGGTACCGGGACCCGTCCAGCAGTGTCCAGGTGGTGTCCGTCACATGGATCGTCACGCCACGTCCTGGTCTGCCCCGCTGTCCGCCACCGGCCACCGCTTGGCCACCAGCGTCAGGACGTCGTAGGTGGCCACGATCTCGTCCTTCTGGTTGGTCAGGCGGGCATCCCAGGCGACTTCGCCGTACTCGTCCGTGACGCGCGGGGTGATCTTCTTGGCGGTCAGGGTGACCCGGATGGCGTCGTCATACGTCACGGGGGTGATGAACCGCAGGTTCTCCAGCCCGTAGTTGGCGAGTACTGGCCCGGGGGCGGGCTCCACGAAGAGCCCCGCGGCCCACGAGACCAGCAGGTAGCCGTGGGCCACCCGCCGGGGGAAGAACGGGTTGGCCATGGCGGCTTCCTCGTCCGTGTGGGCGTAGAACGTGTCCCCGGTCTTCTCCGCGAACTCCAGGATGTCCTCGAGTGAGACCGTGCGCAGGTCCGAGACGAACTGGTCCCCGATCCGCAGGGTCTGCAGCGACTTCCGGAAGGGGTGCTCCCCGGTGCCGTTCTCCACGTCCTCGCGGGTCACGGTGTTGGCGGTCGCGCCCCAGTGCCACTTGCCAGTGATCCCGGTCAGCAGGTCCGGGGAGCCCTGGACGGCGGTGCGCTGCATGTAGTGCTTGACCGCGCGCACGCCACCGAGTTCCTCCCCACCACCGGCGCGGCCGGGGCCGCCGTGGACCAGGTGGGGAACGGGGGAGCCGTGACCGGTGGAGGTTTTAGCGTCGTCGCGATCCAGGAAGAGCACGCGACCGTGGTACGCACCGATTCCGGAGGCGAACTGCGCCGCGAGCTCGGGGGAGTGAGTGCACACAGTCGCCACGAGCGAGCCGCCGCCCAGCGCGGCGATCTCCACGGCGTCCGCGATGTCCCCCGAGTAGCCCAGCACCGAGGTGACCGGGCCGAACGCCTCGAGCTCGTGGACGGCGGGGGTGCGGGCGTTGTCGAACGAGAGCACCGTGACGGGGAAGAAGGCGCCCTGGTCCGGCAGGGACGCGAGTTCCTCGGGACCGCCGAGTTCCACGGTGGCGCCGGCGTCGATCAGGGTGCGCACGGAGCGCAGCACCTCGAAGTGCTGGTCGTCGGACGCGAGCGGGCCCACCGTGGTGGCGGAATCGCGCGGGTTGCCGACGACGGCGCGCTGCGCCACCCGCTCCCGCAGCGCGCCGATCACGGCGGGTTTGAGCGACTGCGGAACGATGACCCGACGGATCGCGGTGCACTTCTGCCCGGCCTTGGCGGTGATCTCCAGGACCACGGACTTCACGAACGCCTCGAACTCGGGGGAGTCCTCGGTGACGTCCGGGGCCATGATCGCGGCGTTGAGCGAATCGGTCTCCGCCGTGAAACGCACGCCCTTCTCCTGCACGTTGGTGTGGGCGCGCAGCGACTGGGCGGTGGCGGCCGAGCCGGTGAAGGCCACGTGGTCGCGGGCGTCCAGGTGGTCCAGCAGATCGCGCGCGGCGCCGGAGATCAGCTGCAGGGAACCCTCCGGCAGCAGCCCGGAGTCCAGCATGAGCCGCACGCACGCCTCGGTCACGTACCCGGTGGGGGTCGCGGGTTTCACGATGGTGGGCACCCCGGCGATGAATGCGGGCGCAAACTTCTCGAGCATGCCCCACACGGGGAAGTTGAACGCGTTAATCTGCACGGCCACACCGGACAGCCGGGTGTAGATGTGCTCACCCAGGAACGAGCCGTCCCGCGAGAGCTGTTCCACCGCGCCGTCCACGATCACGTTGGCGTTGGGCAGTTCGCGCCGTCCCTTGGACGAGAACGTGAAGAGGGTCCCGATCCCACCGTCGATGTCGATCAGGTGGTCCTTGGCCGTGGCCCCGGTCGCGTAGGAGATCTCGTACAGCTCCTCCTTGTGCTCGCCCAGGTATTGCGCGAGCTGCTTGAGGATCAGGGCGCGGTCGTGGATGCGCAGTTGCCCCAGTGCGGCCTGGCCCACGGTGCGTCCGTGGTCCACGGCGCCCGCGGTGTCGATCCCGTCCGTGCTCACCCGGGCCACGAGCTCCCCGGTGGTGGCATTGCGCACGTCCGCGATCTTCTGCGGGTCCTCCGGCCGCCACCACTTCCCGGCGACGAAGCTGGGCAGGATCTGCGGTTCCTGGGTCTCGGATGCCTGGGTCTGGGTGTTCACGCGGGGTCCTCCGGACTGTCGCGGCCATCAGCCGAACGATCGGTCAGTATTTGGCCCAGGATAACCTAGGTCACACAAGGGCACCATGGTCACCACGCTCCGCCGTCGGCGTTCGACGCCGCTCTGCGCCCCACTCAGCGCGGCCCACCGGCGCGGCGTGGGGCCTGATCACCGAGGAGTCAGCATGCACGAGGATCCCACCCGCGCGGACGTCCGCGCCGAGAACGCACGAGTCGCGTCCCCCGCCGAGGAGTTCGGTGAGGCGTACGAGCCATGGACCATCGAGTTGGGTGAACTGGACGAGAAGATGGGCGTGGTGGTGGAGGAGCAGTCCGCCGAGCGCGTGGTGGCGACCATGCCCGTGGAGGGCAACCGGCAGTCCCTGGGGCTGCTGCACGGCGGCGCGTCCGTGGCGCTCGGGGAGATGCTGGGCTCGTGGGCCGCGGTGATCCACGGCTCCACCATGGGCAAGGTGGCCGTGGGCGTGGACATCAACGCGACCCACCACGCCTCCGCTACAAGCGGCCGGGTGCGCGGCGTGGCCACGGCGATCCACCTGGGGCGCAGCGTCACGAACCACGAGGTGGTCATCACCCACATCGACACCGGCAAGCGCCTGTGCACCGTGCGGATCACCAATTACCTCAAGCCCGCGAAGCGCTCCTGAGCATTCGTCCGACGATGCCGCGGTGCCCGTCCCTCGGGAAGGGCACCGCGGCGTCGTCGTCCGCGGAGCCGCTCCGACACCGCGGAGGGCGCGCGGAACCGCCCCGGCACCGCAGGGGAACACACGGAACCGCCCCGGCACCGCGTGGGAACGGTGTCGGGGCGGTTCGTGGTCCGCGGGAGGGCTGAGGAGTCCCCTCTCATGCCGCGCGGACAGGGTGGACGCGGAGACCGGATGCCCGGAGTTCTTTGGCCTCAGTGACCGTGCTCCGGTCTCCGCGGGTCTTCAGGGCGCCGGGTTCAGAACTGGGCGCTCTCGGTGGAGCCCGTGAGGGCGATCGTGGAGGAGTTGGGGTTGACCACCTGGGAGACCAGGTCGAAGTACCCGGTACCCACCTCGCGCTGGTGCTTGGTGGCGGTGTAACCGCGCTCCTCGGCGGCGAACTCGCGCTCCTGCAGTTCCACGTACGAGGTCATCTGGTTGCGGGCGTAGCCGTGGGCCAGATCGAACATCGAGTAGTTCAGCGCGTGGAAACCGGCCAGGGTGATGAACTGGAAGCGGTAGCCCATGGCGGAGAGTTCGCGCTGGAACTTGGCGATGGTCTCGTCGTCCAGGTGCTTCTTCCAGTTGAAGGACGGCGAGCAGTTGTACGCGAGCATCTGGTCCGGGAAGTCCTCATGCACGGCATCCGCGAACTGGCGGGCCAGCTTGAGATCCGGCGTGCCGGTCTCCATCCAGATCAGGTCCGAGTAGGGGGCGTACGCCTTGGCGCGGGCGATGCAGGGCTCCACACCGTTGCGGACCTTGTAGAAGCCCTCCGGGGTGCGCTCGCCGGTGATGAACTCGGCGTCCTGCTCGTCGATGTCCGAGGTGATCAGGGTGGCCGCCTCGGCATCCGTGCGGGCGATGATGATGCTGGGGACGTCCTCCACGTCCGCCGCGAGGCGGGCCGCGTTGAGGGTGCGGATGTGCTGCTGGGTGGGGATCAGCACCTTGCCGCCCAGGTGACCGCACTTCTTCTCGGAGGCCAACTGGT
Organism: Kocuria sp. CPCC 205261; assembly: GCF_040981025.1. Lineage (NCBI taxonomy): Bacteria > Bacillati > Actinomycetota > Actinomycetes > Micrococcales > Micrococcaceae > Kocuria > Kocuria sp. CPCC 205261. The sequence goes on from NZ_JAVKPU010000010.1 coordinate 15,229, forward strand.
CCTCCCAGTGCACACCGGCCGCACCGGCGTCGATCATGGACTTCATGAGCTCGAAGGCGTTGAGCGGTCCGCCGAAGCCGGCCTCCGCGTCCGCGACGATCGGCGCCATCCAGTTCTCCACGGTGTGGACGTCCTCGGCGTGCTCGATCTGGTCCGCACGCTTGAGCGCGTTGTTGATCCGGCGCACCACCTGGGGAACCGAGTTCGCCGGGTAGAGGGACTGGTCCGGGTAGGTCTGGCCCGCGAGGTTCGCGTCACCGGCGACCTGCCAACCGGAGAGGTAGATCGCCTTGAGCCCGGCCTTGACCTGCTGGACGGCCTGGTTACCGGTCAGAGCGCCCAGAGCATTGATGTAATCCTCCGAGTTGAGCAGGTACCAGAGCCGTTCCGCACCGCGGCGGGCGTTGGTGTGTTCTTCTCGAAAGGAACCCTGCAGACGCAGGACCTCCTCGGGGGCGTAGTCACGGGTCACGCCGGCCCAGCGGGGGTTCTCCTCCCAGTCCCGGGCGAGTTCCTCGGCGCTGCGGAGGTTGCTGTTCTCGTTGCTCATCTCGTTCTCCTTTGATCGTTCGAGCCGGCGGCCTCGGTGGGAGCCCCGCACGGGTAACTTGATGTGTTCCACTTTTGCCGCGATCTGCACTCCCGCATAGAGGCTTTTAGGATGAAGAATTGGTTTTCTTCACGTTTGAGAAAAGTCTGCCTAAACTCGGACTATGACCCCGGACACAGGACCCCGCAGGCGCCGTCGCACCGGCGACGGCGCTCCCCCTCGCCCCGCCGCACCGCGGAGCGCTCATGGCTCGGAACCCGCGCGCGCTGCGCGGTTGCGGGACACGGAGCCCGCCCGGACGACGACGCCGCGGCGGACGGACCCCGCGTCCGGCACGCGGGTCCCCGCGCGCCCGTCGTCCGACGTGCCACCCGAGGAGTCCGGGGACCCGACCGATCCGATCGTGCTGGGGCGGCGGATCCGCTACCGCCGCAAGCGACTGCGGATCACGCTCGAGGATCTCGCGCGCACCGTGGGCATGGCGGCGTCGGCGCTGTCGCTGATCGAGAACGGCAAGCGCGAACCCAAGCTCAGCGCGCTGTCCGCCATCGCTGCCGCGCTGGACATGAGCGTGGAGCAACTGCTGGGGACCAAGGCGCCGTCGCGCCGCATGGAACTGGAGATCCAGGTGGAGCGCGTGCAGCGCGGACCCATGTACGCGTCCCTCGGGTTGCCCACGGTGCGGGTGGGGCCGGGCACGAGTACCGAGACCCTCGAGGCGCTCGCGGCACTGCAGCGGCAACTCGCCCAGCGGCTCGAGGAACAAGCGGCCACGCCCGAGGAGGCCCGGCGCGCCAACACGCAATTGCGAGCACGCATGCGGGGGATCGACAACTACTTCGAACGCATCGAGACCATGGCCGCGGACCTGCTCGCCGCGATCCGCCACACGGGCGGACCGCTGTCCGAGCACCACATCTCGCGGCTCGTGGAGCACGTGGGATTCGAGATCCACCAGGTCCCGGACCTGCCGCACTCCACGCGCTCGGTCACGGACCTGCGCAACCGCCGGTTCTACCTGCCGGCCACCGCCGGGGCGGGCTCGCCGTGGTCGGTGTTGTTGCAGGCCGTGGGGCATCACTTGCTTGAACACCACCGCCCGGCGGACTACGGCGAGTTCCTGGAACAGCGCGTGGAGACGAATTACTTCGCGGCGGCCCTGATGATCCCGGAGGCCTCCGCGGTGGACCTGCTGGGCCGCGCCAAGTCCCAGCGGGAGTTGTCCGTGGACGACCTACGGGACGCGTTCGCGGTGTCCCACGAGACCGCGGCACACCGGATGACCAACCTGATGACCCACCACTTCGGCATCCCCACCCACTTCGAGAAGGTGCACTCCTCCGGGATCATCCACAAGGCCTGGCAGAACGACGGGTTGCAGTTGCCCACCGACCACAGCGGCGCGGTGGAGGGGCAGAGGGCCTGCCGGTTCTTCTCCGCGCGGCAGGCGTTCTCGGGGACCAACCGGTTGCTGTCCCACTTCCAGTACACCGACACCCCGCACGGCACGTTCTGGTGCTCGGCCCGCGTGGAGGGATCCGAGAACGGGGAATTCTCCATCTCTTTCGGTGTGCCGTACGAGCACGTCAAGTGGTTCCGGGGCCGCGCCACCACGGTGCGCCACACCTCCACCTGCCCCGACCCCGCGTGCTGCCAACAGCCCGCCCCGGCGCTCGCCGAGCAGTGGGACGGCCAGTCCTGGCCCTCCGCCCGCCCCGCGTCCCACATGCTCGCCGCCATGCCCGCCGGCGCGTTCCCCGGGGTGGACGAGACCGAGGTCTACCGCTTCCTGCAGCGACACGCCCCCGTTGCCTCATCCGGCGACCTCACGTAACCTCCATCACGTTCCCGCCGATGACGCCGCGCCACCCCTACGCGCCCGGACCGTCCGTGTCCGGACGCCGCGTGCCCGGGCCCCGAGCGTCGTCGGCGATCCGTAGGCATGAAAGGTGACCCATGAGCTTCGCGACCGCCGACCTGTACGACGAACACGGCGAGGACCTGCAGTCCGTGACCACCCAGTTCATCTCGGTGGGTGGTGTCCACCGGTTCACCGGACCCATCCGCACGGTGCGCTGCTTCGAGTCCAACGTGGACGTCAAGAAGCTCGTGGCCACCCCCGGTGAGGGCGCGGTGCTCGTGGTGGACGGGCAGGGATCCATGAACCGCGCGCTGCTCGGGGACAACGTGGCCCGCACCGCCATGGAGAACGGGTGGGCCGGGCTGATCATCAACGCCCCCGTGCGGGACCGCGTGGAACTGGGCACCCTGGACATCGGCATCAAGGCGCTGGGCACGAATCCCCGCAAGTCCGAACCCAACGACTCCGGGGAAGTGGACGTGATCGTCACCTTCGGCGGCGTGACCTTCCGCCCGGGCAGGACCCTGTGGGCGGACGAGGACGGGGTCCTGGTGGAGCGCTGAACCCGCCACCTCCGCTGGACGGATATACGACGGCGACTTCCGCACCCGCGGGGGTCGCCGTCGTCGTTCCGGTGGGGGCCGGGTGTTGTGATTACTTCTGGGCCACGAACTCCTGGCCATCCGTCAGGTACACGTTGCCGTACTTGTCCACGGTGGAGTTGGTGCGCAGATCCCACTCCTGAACTCCCAGCACGGGAGCGGGGCCGGAGGAGACCACCGTGGTGCCCTCCCTGGGCGGTACGTACCCCACGGCCTGACCGTTCTGGTACACGGCGTAGCTGGCCTGCTTGTCCGCGGGGACACTGCCGGGTTCCACGACACGTTCGTAGCTCACGATCTCCATGGCGCCGAAGACGGGGTGGTGCACCGGGATCGCTGCGGTCTTGTCGCACGGCCCCGCGCAGGGGTCCGCGACGGCCGGCAGGGACGGCGCCGTAGCGGTGGCTGACGCGGCCGGGGTGCTGCCCGCACCCGCGGTGTTCGCAGCGGTGACCGGGCCGGGGGTGGGGAACAACCCCGCGGCGTCGTGGAACCCCAAGTCAGAAGGGGTTCGACGCGCGGAACAGCCGATGCGCACCCGACCCGCCACGAGTACGGCCGTGCACGCGCTCAGGAGTAGTCGTAGAACCCCTTGCCGGATTTACGGCCCAGTTCGCCGCGCTCGACCATGTCCCGCATGAGCTGGGGCGGGGCGAAGCGGGGGCCGAGCGTGGATTCGAGGTACTCCGCGATCCCCAGGCGCACGTCCAGACCCACGATGTCGGTGAGGGCGAGCGGGCCCACGGGGTGCTTGTAGCCCAGGACCATGGCGTTGTCGATGTCCTCCGCGGACGCCACACCCTCCTCGACCATGCGAATGGCCTCGAGGCCCAGGGCCAGCCCGAGCCGGGAGGATGCGAAGCCGGGAGCGTCGTTCACGGTGGCCGGCGTCTTGCCGATGCCCGCGACCCACTGCAGGGTCAGCTCTTTCAGCTCCTGACGGGTCTTGCGCCCGATCACGATCTCCACGAGCGTGGAGGCCGGGACGGGGTTGAAGAAGTGCATGCCGCAGAACCGCTCGGGGCGCTGGAGCTCATCGGCGAGCCCGTCCACGGAGAGCGAGGACGTGTTGGTGGCCAGCCACGCCGTCTCGGACAGGTTCTTCTCGACCCGCTGGAGGGAGGAGACCTTGAGGTCCCAGGTCTCGGGAACGGCCTCGATCACGAGCTCGCAGTCCGCGAAGTCCGCGTAGTCCACGCTCACGGAGAAGTTCTGGGTCCACGTCTCTAGGTTGCCGTCGATCTTCCCGCGCTCGAGGGACTTGACGAGGTCCGATTCCACCCGCTCCTTGGCGCTCTCCGCGGCCGGCCCGTCCACCTCCACCACGGTCACGCGCGCTCCGGAGATCAGGAACGCGTGGGCGATCCCCGCGCCCATGCGCCCGCCTCCCAGGACTCCCACGCGGGACGGGACGGTTGCGGTGGTGTTCTCGGTCATGTCTTGGGCTCCTTCTTGCGGTCCAGGAACGCTTGCATACGGTCGAATTTGGCCTGCGACTCGAACAGGATGGCCTGCGCGAGCTCGTCCACGTGGGGGTGCGCCTCGCGCGGCATGGCGAACACACGCTTGGACACGCGCACGGCCAGCGGGTCCTGCGCGGCGATGCGATCGGCCAGGGCATCCGCCGCGACCAGCAGCTCGTCTGGTTCGTGGATCTCGGTGATCAGGTGGGCCTCCAGGGCCTCCTGCGCGGAGAGGGTCCGACCGGCCAGCAGGATGTCCTTGGCGAGTGACTCACCGGCCAGTTCCCGCAGTCGCCACAGGGCCCCCGCGGCGGCGATGATGCCCAGGCCGGTCTCGGGTTGGCCCACCTTGACCCGCGGCGTGCCGATCCGGAAGTCCGCGGCCCACGCGAGTTCCGCGCCCCCGCCCAGCGCGTAGCCGTCTAGGGCCGCGATCACGGGCATGGGTAGCTTGGCGATCCGGTCGAACAGCTGCGAGTTCACGCCGCGCAGGGCGTCCTCACGACGCCGCTCGCGCAGTTGCGCGATGTCCGCACCGGAGGCGAAGATCCCCTTCCCGTTCACGTGCGTGCCGCTCAGGATCATGATCCGGGGATCGCGTTCCAGACGGGCGCACACAGCGTGCAACTCGTCCACCATGACCTCGTCGATGGCGTTGCGCACCGCGGGGTGGTCCAGCGCCACGTGCAGGCGGTCCGGGGTCTCGGTGATGCGCAGGGCCGTGAACTGCGCAGCCCACTCGGGGGTGTCGTGCTGCGTCATGGCCGGATCACACCCGCTCCACGAGCAGTGCTGCACCCTGGCCCACGCCGATGCACATGGTGGCCAGGCCCTTGGCGGTCTGCTCCCGTTCCATCCGGCCCAGCAGGGTGATGACGATGCGCGAGCCCGAGGAACCCAGGGGGTGGCCCAGGGCGATCGCCCCGCCGTCCCGGTTCACGATCTCCGGGTCCAGGCCGAGCCGGCGGATCGATGCGAGCGACTGGGTCGCGAACGCTTCGTTGATCTCCACGGAGCCCAGATCGCCCGCGTTCCAACCGGCGCGCTCCAGGACCTTCTCGGATGCGGGCACCGGGCCCAGGCCCATGATCTCGGGGGCGAGACCGGCGGAAGCGCCGTCCACGACGCGGCCTCGGGCGTTGAGCCCGTACTTGGTCACGGCCCGTTCGCTGGCCACGATCACGGCGGACGCGCCGTCGTTGAGCGAGGACGAGTTACCGGCCGTGACCACGGACCCGCCCTTGACCACGGGGCGCAGCTTGGCGAGCACCTCCGGGGTGGAGCCCTCGCGGGGGCCCTCGTCCGTGTCCACGACCGTGACCGCACCCTTGCGGCCGTGGACCTCCACGGGCACGATCTCGGCGTCGAAATGACCGGCGCGGATCGCGGCCAGGGCCTTCTCGTGCGACTGCGCGGCGAAGGCGTCCGCGTCCTCGCGGGAGATTCCGTCCACCCGGGCGACCTCCTCGGCCGTCTCGGGCATCGAGTAGGTGGCCTTGCCGTCCCGCGAGAGTGGGCCCTCCACGAACGCGGGGTTCACGAACCGCCACCCGATCGAGGTGTCGAAGACCTCCCCGGGCTTGGCGAACGCCGTACGGGGCTTCTCCATGACCCACGGCGCGCGGGACATGGATTCCACGCCACCGGCCACCACGATGTCTGCGGCCCCGGACTTGATCATCTGGGACGCGATCGTGATCGCGGACATCCCCGACGCGCACAGCCGGTTGACCGTAATCCCGGGGACCGTGTCCGGGTACCCGTTGAGCAGCCACGCCATCCGGGCCACGTTGCGGTTCTCCTCACCGGCGCCGTTGGCGTTGCCCAGGATCACCTCGTCCACGAGCGCGGGATCGATGCCGGCGTCCTCCACGACGGAACGGATGCACAGTGCGGCTATGTCGTCCGGGCGCACCGAGGACAGGGCACCGCCGTAACGACCCACGGGGGTTCGCGCCCCTCCGACGAGGAAGGCTTGGGGCATCGAGGACATGGCAACTCCTAAGTGGGGCAATAACTGACCGAGCGTTCACTGCAAAGGTTCCCCGATCATGTGAGCCACGTCAATCGATGACGGTCACGCGGGTAAGAGCGCGACGGGCCCGGCAACCGTATGGCTGCCGGGCCCGCCGTGCGCCGTCGTGACCTCCGATGAATCAGAGGCCGGGACGGTTGGTTCGTGTGTCGGGGATCAGTGGCGGCGGATGCGCGCCGGAGCGGTGGTCTCGGGCTCGCCGGCCACCGGGGGAACGATCTCGTCCGGGTGCGCCCGGACGTACTCCTGGTGCACCTCCGCGACGTGCAGGTCCTTGCCCTGGTCCGACTTCTTGACGAAGGAGACCGCGATGAAGGACACGAGCGAGATCAGGGAGATGTACAGGCCGATGGTCCACGCGGCGCCGGTGCGGTTGAGCAGCAGCTGGGCGATCATGGGGGCGAACGCGCCACCGATGATCGACCCCAGGGCGTAACCGATCGAGACACCGGAGTAGCGGACGCGGGCCGGGAACATCTCGGCGTACATGGCGGACTGCGGACCGTAGGACGGACCCAGACCGATCGTCAGGATGAAGATCGCGGCCGCGAACAGGGGCAGGGACGCCGTGTTGAGCATCCACCACATGGGGATGGCCCACAGGATGATGATGCCGTAGCCGATCTGGAACGTGAGCTTGCGCCCGATCTTGTCCGAGATCCACCCGCCGAACATCGTGAAGATGAGCCACCCGACGCCGCCCACGAGCGTGGCGATCAGCGTCTCGGGGCGGGACATCCCCAGGGCCTTGGTGCCGTAGGACGCGAAGAACGCGATGACCAGGTAGCCTGCGGCGTTGTTCGCGGCGAAGATCAGCGCGGCCAGGATGACCTGCGGGGAGTTGGTCCGGAACAGCTGGCCCAGGGGAGCGGAGGACTCCTTGGCGCGCTGGCGCATCTCCAGGAACACGGGGGACTCGTCCACGGAGCGGCGGATCAGCCAGCCCACGAAGATCAGCACGATGGAGAACAGGAACGGAACGCGCCAGCCCCAGGCCTCGAACTGCTCGGGGGTCAGGATGGTGCTCAGACCGAACATGAACAGGGTGGCCATCAGTACGCCCAGGGGCACACCGATCTGGGGGTAGGCGCCGAAGAAGCCGCGCTTGTTCGCGGGCGCGTGCTCCACGGACATCAGGGCCGCACCACCCCACTCACCACCGGCGGAGAAGCCCTGCAGGATACGCAGGACCAGCAGGATGATGGGGGCCGCGATACCGATCTGCTCGTACGTGGGCAGCAGGCCGATCAGCGTGGTGGCCGCGCCCATCCCGAAGAGGGTCATGACCAGGGTGATCTTGCGCCCGTACTTGTCACCGATGTGACCGGCCACGATCGCACCCAGGGGACGGAAGAGGAAGCTGATGCCCAGGGACGCCCAGGCGACGATCTGTCCCAGCGTGGCGTTCTGCTCGCCCGCCGGGTTGAAGAAGTGGGTGGCCAGGATGAAGGCGGCCGCCTGCGCATAGATGAAGAAGTCGTACCACTCGATGGTGGTGCCCACGAGGGTGCCCGCAAGGACCTTGCGTTCTTCTCGGGTCATGGTGTGCGCCGGCTGAGCGGGCGCTGAGGTGGTGGATGCCATGTGGGTCTCCAGGATCGGCGGACGCGGGGTCCGTGGGGTGCCAGTGGCGGAGTGGATCAGGGGAATAACCGACCGATTGGTCTCGAAATAAGTGTACGAAATAATGTGAAGTGCGCCACACGTTTCGTGTATTAAATCGTATATTTTTCCCGGGCCGTTCACCCGGGCGGGCAGCATGTCGGCCGTTGTGACGCGTTCATGACACGGCAACGCCCCCTCCCGCCGTGCCGCACCGTGGAAGGTGCGGGCGCAGCGGAAGGGGGCGGGCGGCGTCGTCGTCCGGGAAGATCGGGGAACCGGAACGGTCAGCGACGCGGTGAGACTAAAAGCTGCAGGACCAGCCGCGCGGCCTGATTAGAACAGGCGCTCGGACGCGATCCGCGCACCCTCCACGAGGGACTCGAGCTTGGCCAGCGCGATCTGCGGGTGCAACCGCCCGCCCAGACCGCAGTCCGTGGAGGCGATCACGTTCTCCTTGCCCACCACGGACGCGTACTGCTCGATCCGGTCCGCCACGAGCTCGGGGTGCTCCACCACGTTGGTCGAGTGAGAGACGAAACCGGGGTAGACCACCTTGCCCTCGGGCAGCTGGTGGTCCTTCCAGACCTTCCACTCGTGGCCGTGGCGCGGGCTGGACGCCTCGAAGCTGTAGCCCTGCGCGCGGATGGTGAGCATGAGGTCCACGAGGTACTTGAACTCGAGGTCCGTGGTGTGCGGGCCGTGCCACGAACCCCAGCACAGGTGGAAGCGGATCTGCTCCTCGGGGAGGTCGCGCAGTGCGTAGTTCAGCGCGTCCACGCGGAGCTGGGTGAAGGCCAGGTAGTCCTCCACGGTGGGCTCGGGGTTGATCTGGTCCCAGGACTCGGCGATCGAGGGGTCGTCGATCTGCACGGTCAACCCGGCGTCCGTGATGGCCTTGTACTCCTCGCGCATCGCGTCCGCGCACGCGTAGACCAGTTCCTCGTCGCTCGCGTAGTACTCGTTCTTCACGCGCGCGCACGAGCCGGGGGACAGCGCTGCCACGAACCCCTGCGTGGCCCCGGTCTCGGCCATGGCCTCCTTAATCCGGCGGATGTCACCGGCCACGGCTTCCTGACCCGTGTAGGTCAGCGGGCCCGTGATCTTCGGCTGGGACACGCTTGCGCGGTGGGCCAGGACCCCGGCCGTGGGATCCTCGTAGGCCTCCCGGAACTTGGAGCGGTCGCGGCGGTCCGGGAAGCTCGTGAGCACGATGTTGCCTGGCGACGAGCGCAGCGTCTCCGCCGTCTGCCAGCGGTCCTCGTCCGTGGGGGTCAGCCCGCCCAGGCGGTGGAACGAGTAGTTCCACCAGGCCCCGTAATCCACGGCGCCGGACGTGGTGTGGCCGTACTCGCCGTCATTGACGATGTCCAGGCCGATCTCCCGCTGCTTGCGCACGACGTCGATCACCCCGGCGTCCAGCGCCTCACCCAACTGCGCCAGGTCGATCTCCCCGGCCTGGAAGCGGTTGTTGGCCTCGAGCAACTGCGGCGTGCGGGGGAGGGACCCCACGTGGGTGGTCTGGATGCGATCGGTGTTCAAGGGCATGGCTGTGCTGATCCTTTCCATCGGTTCTGGCGTTAGCACCGGTGTCACCCCGGTTGCTGCGGCTTCCACGAGCCAGATCTCTCGGCCGCTCTGGATGGGTACTGCTCCATCCAACAGCATCGCGAGGCGCGGAGGCCATTCGTGGCGCGCGGGGTCGTGGCGTGTCGGACGACGACGCCGCTCCCCGGGTTCCTCCTGCCCGGCCCCTCGGGCTCGGGTCACCGGGGCTTCCGTGACCGGGCGGCCCCCGGTGCGGGCCGTGACTCGTAGCTGGTCCGGGGTGGTCCGTTCCGGATCGTGACCCGGCGGCCCCCCGGGGGCGTAGCGTGACGCGGTAGGAGAACCGTCCACGCGCAAAGAGGCTGTCATGGAGCAATCGCTCGAGGGGAAGAAGGCCCTGGTCACCGGTGGGGCCAGCGGGATCGGCCGCGCCGCCGTGCAGGCGTTCGCGGACCGCGGCGCCCACGTGGTCGTCGCGGATATCAATGAAGAAGCCGCTCAGACGACGGCCTCCGAGGTGGGCGGGGAAGCCTGGGTCGTGGACCTCTCGGACACCGCCGCGCTCGCCGAACTGGGCCTGGACGTGGACATCCTGGTCAACAACGCGGGGATCCAAAAGGTGGCCCCCGTGCAGGACTTCGACCCCGCGGACTTCCACCGCATCCTCACGCTCATGCTCGAGGCTCCGTTCCTGCTGATCCGTGCCGCACTGCCGCACATGTACGAGCGCGGATGGGGCCGAATCATCAACGTCTCCTCCATCCACGGTCTGCGCGCGTCCGCGTACAAATCCGCGTACGTCACGGCCAAGCACGGGCTCGAAGGGCTGTCCAAGACCGTGGCCCTGGAGGGCGCTGAGCACGGTGTGACCAGCAACTGCGTCAACCCCAGCTACGTGCACACCCCGCTCGTGGACAAGCAGATCAAGGACCAGGCCGCGACCCACAGGATCCCCGAGGACCAGGTGATCGAGAAGATCATGCTCACCGAGTCCGCGATCAAGCGCCTCGTGGAACCCGAGGAGGTTGGCGAGCTCATCGCGTTCCTGGCCGGCCCGTCCGCGGGCATGGTCACGGGTGCGTCCTACACGATGGACGGTGGCTGGACGGCGTCCTGAGCGCGGGGCGACGTCGCCGCGTCCACCCTCGCTGCCGTTCGGTGTCGAGGCAATGGCCCGCGTTCCACGGCCCCTCTCCGGCCAAGGGCCCGAACATCTGCGTCCCGGAAAAACACCCGCAGTCGCACAACGCGTGCGGTATCGGGGCACAGATGTTCCGGGGTGCGAGGACGCGGGGTCTGACGGTACGGGACGACGCCGCTGCGTCCGGTTCACACGGTCGTGGCCCCCGCGCGCAGCGCCGTGGAGAGCCTGTGGGCCTGGTCCAGCAAAGCCGCCCCGAGGCGGGGTCTGCGTTCCGCGGTGAACCGGGGTTCGATCCCCGTCAGGGAGAGCGCGTAGCGGGGTTGGCCGGTCGCGTCGAACACCGCGGCCGCCATGCCCCACGAGCCCTCCACAATACGTCCGGGGTTCAGGGACCAGCCGTCCTCCCTGACCTGGGCGACGAGGCGGCGGACGTGAGCGTCGTCGTGCTGTGGACCGAGGCGCGTCCGCTCCTCCCGGGTGTCCGCGAGGGCGGTCTCCAATTGGTCCGGGGGTAGGTGACCGAGGATCGCGAGTCCCGCGGAGGCCACGCCCAGGGGCAACCGCAGGCCCTCGTAGAGCACGTGTGAGCGCACCGGGAACGCCCCCTCCACCCGGGCCAGGCAGATGACCTCGTTGCCGCGGCGAGCGGAGAAGAACGCGGACTCGCCCGTGGCCTCGGCGAGCCGCTGCAGACACGGGGTCGCGAGGTCCTGGGCGGGATAACGTTGGGCGGCCACCGTGCCCAGGATGTGCAGTTCGGGACCCAGGGCCCAGTTGCCGTCCTCCGTGCGGTCCACGAGCCCCTCGGCGGCGAGCGCTGCGAGCAATCGGTGCGCGGTGGGCCGGGTCAGCCCCGTGCGGTGGGCGATGGCCGCGGTGGATCCGGCTGACTCCCCGGATGCCACGGCCTGCAGGATCGCGGCGATCCGGGAGACCACCTGCGTGCCCTGGGGGGAGGGCTGCGAGTTCCGGGATTTCTGCGGGGTCATACACGCTCCTGCGTCGGGACGTTCACAATATGGACAGACTAGCGACAGTTTTTCAGATTGTGATCCCTTCATCGACGATTACGGGTGAAGCATTGACCAAGATGTGGTCACTTTCTAGCCTGAGAGGCAGATCACGCACTGGAGGGGTGACCATGTCCAAACTCAGGGACAACGTGGCCGAGTTGCTCGCCGAGACGCTGCGGGACGGGATGACCGTGGCGGTGGGCGGTTTCGGACTGTCCGGGATCCCGCGGGACCTCATCGAAGCGGTCCGGGACAACGGAGCCAAGGACCTGACCGTGGTGTCCAACAACATGGGCGTGGACGGCAAGGGGCTCGGTCTGCTGCTGGAGAACAAGCAGGTGAGTAAGGTGCTGTCCTCGTACGTGGGGGAGAACAAGGAGTTCGCCCGCCAGTACCTGGAGGGTGAGCTCGAGGTCGAGTTCAACCCGCAGGGCACGCTCGCCGAACGGCTGCGCGCGGGCGGTGCGGGGATCCCCGCGTTCTACACCGCCACCGGTGTGGGCACGCGCGTGGCGGAGGGGAAGCCCACCGCGGAGTTCGACGGGCGCACCTACATCCTGGAACGCGGGATCGTCGCGGACATCGCCCTGGTGCACGCGTGGCGAGGGGACACGGACGGCAACCTGATCTACCGGAGGACCTCGCGCAACTTCAACCCGGTGTGCGCCACGGCCGCACGGATCACGTTTGCGGAGGCCGAGGAGGTCGTGGCCCCGGGCGAGTTGGACCCGGACCACATCGTGACCCCCGGGGTCTTCGTGCAGTACGTGGTGCAGTACTCGGGGGCGCCCAAGGAGATCGAGCAGCGCACCACGCGACCGAGGCCCGCGGCGTCGTCGTCGGAGGGCGGAACGGACGTGCGGACCGGCGGTGGTGCCGCCCGGGGCGCAGGCAACGGCAGAGCGGAAGGAGCGGTGGCATGAGTTGGACGCGTGATGAGATGGCGGCCATCGCGGCGTCGGAACTGACCGACGGCGACTACGTGAACCTGGGCATCGGGATCCCGACACTCGTGGCGAACAACCTGCCCGAGGGCGTGAGCGTGGTGCTGCAGACCGAGAACGGGGCGCTGGGCATGGGCCCGTTCCCGTACGAGGGGGACGAGGACCCGGACCTGATCAACGCCGGGAAGCAGACGATCACCCTGCAGCCGGGGGCCGCGATCTTCGACTCCGCGATGTCCTTCGCGATGATCCGCGGTGGACACGTGAAGATGGCGATCCTGGGGGCCATGCAGGTCTCGCAGCGCGGCGACCTGGCCAACTGGATGATTCCCGGCAAGATGGTCAAGGGAATGGGCGGGGCCATGGACCTTGTGACCGGAGCACCTCGTGTGCTGGTCTTGACGGAACACGTCGCCAAGGACGGCTCCGCCAAGCTCAAGCGGAAGTGCGATCTGCCCCTGACCGGTGTCGGGGTCGTGGACCGCATCATCACCGACCTGTGCGTCTTCGACGTGGAGGAACACGGGCTGGTGTTGCGGACCCTCGCCCCGGGTGTGACCGAAGAAGAAGTAGCAGCCAAGACCGAGGCCGAATACCGGGTTGAGCTCATGGACGTCACCCCGGACTCCGTGCCCGTACAGGAGGAGAAATGACAGAGAACGCCAATGACGTGGTGATCGTCAACGGAGCACGCACACCCCAGGGCAAACTGCTGGGCGCGCTCGCGGACCTGAGCGCCGTGGACCTGGGCGCGCACGCGATCAAGCACGCCGTGCAGCGCGCGGGGGTCTCCCCCGAGGACGTGGATTACGTCTACATGGGCAACGTGGTGCAGGCGGGCACCGGGCAGAACCCGGCCAAACAGGCCGCGGTGAAGGCCGGACTGCCTAAGACCGTCCCGGCGGCGGCCCTGAACAAGGTGTGCCTGTCCGGTCTGGTGGCCGTCACGGAAGCGGCGCGAATGCTGCGCCTGGGTGAGGCGGACGTCGTCGTGGCCGGCGGGATGGAATCCATGACCAACGCGCCACACCTGGCCCTGGGCGCCCGCAAGGGCAAGTCCTACGGGGACATGCGGCTCGCGGACTCGCTCGCCCACGACGGGCTCGTGGACGTCGAGAAGGGCGTGCCCATGGGTGAGCTCACCGAGTCCGGCAACGGCGAGCGTCAGATCGACCGCGCCGAGCAGGACGCGGTGGCCGCGCGCAGCCACCAACTCGCGGGCAAGGCCCAGCAGGACGGGATCTTCGCGGACGAGATCGCGCCCATCGAGGTGCCCCAGCGCAAGGGCGATCCGATCACGGTGTCCGAGGACCAGGGCGTGCGCCCGGATTCCACCGCGGAGGGCCTCGGCAAGCTGCGCCCCGCCTTCACGAAGGACGGCGCCATCACCGCGGGCAACTCGTCCCCCATTTCCGACGGCGCTGCGGCCCTCGTGCTGACCACGCGCGGTTACGCGGAGGAGCACGGACTCGAGTGGCTCGCCGTGGTGGGCAAGCCCGGTCAGGTGGCCGGCCCGGATACCTCCCTGCACTCCCAGCCCTCCCGGGCCATCGAGCACGCGCTCTCGCGGTCCGACTGGACCCTGGAGGATCTGGACTTCATCGAGATCAACGAGGCGTTCGCGGCCGTGGCCGTGCAGTCGGTGCGCGACCTGGGTGTGGACCCCGAGAAGGTCAACATCCACGGTGGTGCGATCGCCCTGGGCCACCCCGTGGGGGCCTCGGGCGCGCGGATCGCGCTGCATGCCGCTTTGGAACTGGCGCGGCGCGGCTCCGGCAAGGCCGCCGTGTCCCTGTGCGGTGGCGGCGGTCAGGGTGAGGCGTTGTTGTTGAGCCTTTGAGCCTTTGAGCCTTGCAGGTGGGTCACGCCCGTCCCGGACCCGGGGTGGGCGTGACCCACACCAGGGGCGGCCCGGCTCGAGCCGGCTGACCGGCCCGGGTGCTAGCCGGGGGCGGGCGGCCGGGTTGATCGAATGGATTCAGGAGGAACCATGGCGCACACGGCATCCACACCGGACTCGACATCGTCGGAGGGCCCTGGATCAGGGGGCGGGCCTGTCCCGGACCCCCGGCGCACCCGCAAGCGGGCGGCGCTGTCCGGGTTCCTGTTCGGATGCGGTATCGCCGCCTCCATGATCGACTTGTTCATCTTCCACCTGGGCCTGCAGTGGCACCACTTCTACGACCTTTCCACGCATGAGGTGGCCCTCGTGACGGACGGGTTCTTCCACGCCTTCGGGTGGTTCATCACCATCTGGGGTCTGTTCCTGCTCGCTGACGTGCGCCGACGGGGTGGGGTGCACTGGCCCCACTGGATCGGGGCCGTGATCCTGGGCGTGGGGACCTTCCAGCTCTTCGATGGCATCGTGGACCACAAGCTGCTGGGCATCCACCAGATCCGCTACGGGGTGGACATCCTGCCGTACGACCTCGTGTGGAACGGCACCGCGGTGATCCTCATGCTCATCGGGTTCGTGATGCTGCGGCGCGGCGCGCGGGCCTATCGGACCCGCTGATGTCCTCGGACCACGCCCATCATGCGGATCACACCCACCACGCGGAGACCGCCGCTGCTGTCGGATGGCCTGTGTTCGAGTGGCTGGTCGTGGTGGTGCTGGTGCTGGCTGCCGCGGGGTACGGGTGGTTGTTGTGGTCGGGCCGTCACAGGACGGGCCCGAGTCCGTGGCGTCCCGTGAGTTTCTACGTCGGCCTGCTGGGCGTGGGGGTGGGCCTCGTGGGGCCCCTCGCCCACGCCGGGCACACCAGCTTCACCGCTCACATGGTGGGGCACCTGTTGGTGGGGATGCTCGGACCCCTGCTGCTCGTCCTGGGCGCGCCCGTGCGGGTGGCGCTGCGCGGGCTGTCCACCGCCGGGGCGCGCCGGGTCTCGCGGGTGCTGCGGTTCCCGGTCGTCCGCTGGGCCACGCACCCCGTGGTGGCCGCGATCCTCAATGCCGGCGGGTTGTGGTTGCTCTACACCACCGCGCTGTTCCACTGGATGCACGCCTCCGCGTGGGGCCACGCGCTCGTCCACACCCACATCTTCCTGGCCGGCTACGTGTTCACGGCGGCCATCGCCGGACCGGACCCCGATCCGCATCGTTCGTCCTTCCGGGTGCGCGCCGTGGTCCTGGTGCTCTTCATCGCGGCGCACTCGGTCCTGGCCAAGTGGCTCTACGCGCATCCGCCCGCGGGAGTCGCGCCCCACGACGCCCACGTGGGCGCGCAGGTCATGTACTACGGCGGCGACGTCGTGGACGTCCTGCTGATCGTCCTGCTGTTCCTGGGCCACCACCGGGCCACGCGCCCGCGCCCGGCAACCGATCGCATGTACCCGACCCTGATCCAGATCGGAGAACCACCCGTGTCCCGCCACCACCGAGAGCCGTTGTCATGAGCACCCCGGGAACCCCGCAGGCCACCGCCGCCCGGTCCGAACCGCCGCTGGCCCGCGTGATGCGGCCGCTCAACACCGCCGTGGAGAGGTTCATCCCCTCGGCGCTGATCTTCGCCATAGTCCTCACCGTCCTGGTGGCCCTCATGGCCCTGCTGCTGACCGATTCCGGGCCCGTGGCCGTGATCCAGGGATGGGGCACGGGACTGTCCGGGCTGCTGGAGTTCATGACCCAGATGGCGCTGGTGCTGTTGCTCGGTCATGCCCTGGCCAGTACCCGGCCCGTGCGCGCCGGTCTCGGCAAGTTGGCCTCGGTGCCCCGCTCACCCCTGCGCGCCTACGTCTTCGTGTTCGTCATCGCTGCGGTGGCCTCGCTCATCACATGGGGTTTCGGCCTGGTGGTCGGCGGTCTGCTCGCCCGGGAGGTCGCCGCGGAGTTCGCGCGCAGGCGCCAGGCCGTGAGCTTCCCGATGCTCGTGGCGTCCGGGTTCTCCGGGTTCGTGGTGTGGCACATGGGGTATTCGGGCTCCGGCCCACTGACCGCCGCGACCCCGGGCTCGTTCATCGAGAAGCAGGTGGGCCACATCATTCCCATCAGGGAGACCATTTTCTCGTGGTGGAACATCAGCGCGATCGTCGTCACCCTGATCCTGGTGGCCCTGGCGCTCTGGCTCGTGGCACCGCGCAGCGTTCCCGAGTCCCACACGGTCACGGCCGAGGCGCTCGCCCAGTCCGAACAGGAGATCGAGCGCCCGGTCATAGAGGCCCCGGCCGACCGGTTGGATGCCTCCTGCATCCCCACGACTCTCGTGGGCCTGGCACTGGTGGCCTACCTGGTCATCCACTTCGCCGGGGGTGGAACGGTCACCCTGAACATCGTGAACTGGATGTTCCTGGGGCTGATCTTCCTGTTGTCCCGCAACACGTTCGAGGTCATGGGCCTGGTCAAGAACGCCGCGTCGAACGTGGGGGACATCCTGCTGCAGTTCCCCCTGTACGCCGGGATCATGGGCATCATGACCGCCACGGGGCTGATCCAGGTGCTCTCCGACTCGATCGTCGCCGTGGCATCGCCCCAGACGCTGGGCCTGCTGGCCTTCCTGTCTGCAGGGTTGGTCAACTTCTTCGTCCCGTCCGGCGGCGGGCAGGTGGCCATCCAGGCACCCATCCTGTTGGACGCCGCCGCCCGCCTGGACGTGGACCCCGCCGTGGTGATCATGGCCGTGTCCTACGGCGATCAATGGACGAACATGATCCAGCCGTTCTGGGCCCTGCCGTTGCTGGCCATCGCGGGACTGAAGATCCGGGACATCCTGGGCTACACGACCGTGGTGTTGTTGGTCTCCGGGATCGTCTTCGCCGCCACCATGCTGGTCGTGGGCGCGGGGGTCTGAGCGCGTGTCGTGTTCCGGGCGCACTGCGGTCTCGGAGCACGACGGCGCTCGACGTCACCTCGCTGAGGTGGCCGGGGTGTCAGACCTCGTCCGGGTTCCAGCCCTGGACCTTGCCGTCCGGGGCCGCGTACTTCACGATCAGGCTGCAGTCCAGATCCCCGTACCCCTCGTCGATCAGGCGCTGGAAGCGCTGGGCCGCGAGTTCGGCCGCGGGGAGGTCCACGCCCGTCTGCTCACCGGCGGACAGCGCGAGCCCCACGTCCTTGGCGGCCAGGACCGCGGAGAACGTGGACTCGAAATTGTTGTTGGCGGCGGCCGAGGGGACGATGTCCGGGACGGGGTACCACGTCCGCAGGGCCCAGGAATCGCCGGAGGACACCGACGCGATGTCCCAGAACACCCGCGGGTCCAGACCCAGTCGTTCGGCCAGGACGGAACCCTCCGCACACGCTTCGAGATTGACGAAGAGCATCATGTTGTTCACGATCTTGGCCGATTGCCCCATGCCCGGCCCGCCGGTGTGCACGATCCGACCCGCCATGGGAGTGATGACCTGCTCGGCCCGGGCCACGGTGTCCTTGTCGCCCCCGATCATGAACGTGAGTGTTCCCGCCGCAGCACCGCTGATCCCGCCCGAGACCGGGGCGTCCACGAACGCGAAACCCTTCTCCGCCGCGGCCTTGTGCAGCTCCAGGGCGGTTTCCACGTCGATCGTGGAACTGTCAATGAGGAGGGCGTCCTTCGGGGCGAGCGCCAGGACGCCCTGGTCCGATCGGACGGGGCGTGGGAGCCCACGGATCTGGGTCGATAGTTCGTGAGTGCCGCCGAGGGCATCGAGACGGCCCTGGATTCCCTCGCCCTGGAATCGGGCGGTGCGGGAGGCGGGGTGAAGGGGCTCGTGCGGGTCTTGGCCCCGGACGGCCTGGGCGGGATCGCCGTGGGTGAGGCCATGCGCAGGCTGTCCGAGACCCACCCCGGTGTGCGGCTCGAGATGATCAACGCTGCGCGCCGCCCGAGCGCCAACCTCGTGGGGATCGACGTCGCGGTGGTCGTGGGGCGCCCAGAGGTCTCCTGGAACGACTCGTTCCACTTGGCGGACTACTTCCTGGGGCTCTACGCGTCCGCGGCGTACGTGGAACGCCACCCGGCCATCGAGTCCCCCGCCCAACTGCAGGAGCACCCTCTGCTCTACTTCATCGAGTCCATGCAGGACGTCCCGGAGCTGATCGATCCCGTGCGGCATCTGCCGCGGATGCACCAGTCGATCGGGGCCACGTCCTCCATGGTGCACGTGGAGTTGACCCGGTCCGGGGCGGGTATCGGCCTGCTGCCGTGCTACCTGGCCGATCGCGCCGGGGACCTCGTGCGGCTCTTCCCCGAGGAGTTCGCGTTCCGTGCGTCCTACTGGGCGGTCTCGCGCCCGGACCTGTTGAAGCGCCCCGCGGTGAAGGCCGTGATGGACGCGCTCCGGGCGGCGGTCGAGGACATGAAGGACCAATTGGCCGCTTCAGCCGGCACCGGTCGTGCGCGGCCCCGCGGCGAGCGCCGGGGTCCGCGCGCCAACGCACTCGCTCGCTAGCGCACCATCCTGAGCTCGCGCAGGTCCGACAGTCGCGGGTCCACCGTCTCGGTCCCGTCCGCGCGGAAGCCATTGCGCTCGTAGAACCGGATGGCGCGCGCATTGGCTGCGGCGACCCACAGCTGCGCGGGCTCGGCCCCCAGTGCGGTGTCCAGCAGCGCCTGTCCCGCTCCGCCGCCGTGGTGCTCGCGCAGAACGTACACCATGCGCAGCGCGGTCTCCCGCGCCGG
Source organism: Kocuria sp. CPCC 205261 (assembly GCF_040981025.1). Lineage (NCBI taxonomy): Bacteria > Bacillati > Actinomycetota > Actinomycetes > Micrococcales > Micrococcaceae > Kocuria > Kocuria sp. CPCC 205261. Next base: position 34,587 of record NZ_JAVKPU010000010.1, read on the forward strand.
TTGCGCCTCCTCCGGTGCACCGACCGCGGCGAAGCCCACGATCCGTCCGGCCACCTCCGCGACGCGCACCGCCCTCCGGCCGGCTTCATCGCGCAGGAGTCCGTCCCACATGGTGCGACGACGCCGCTGCGCCGTCTCGTCGTAGAAGCGCTCCGGGAGCATGCCCGCGTACGTCTCACGCCAGGAACGCACGTGGACGGCCGCGAGGGCGGGAGCGTCGTCGGGCTCGGGGAGACGGATGGTGAAGGCGGGCCGTGTCATGGGTCGGACCTCTCGAGGGGCGCTGCCTCACGACCGAGGATCAGGGCCAGTCCGGCCTCGAACCGCGAAGCGCTGTCAGTGGTGGGCAGCCCCATGGCCTCGCGGGTCTGCTGAGCGGTGACGGAACCCAGTGTGAACCGGACCAGGGTCAGGGCCGTGTTCTCGGCGGTCCGCTGCGTGAGACCCGTGGCGGACAGGGCCGCGACGAGTAACGGAACCGGCGGCAGGTCGAGCGGATCGAGGGCGTGGGCCACGCCGACGACCTCCGCGCCGTCGCGCACCGCGAGGATCAGCCGACGGAACTCCGCGGCCACCCGAGCGGGGTCGAGGTGGCCGGGCTCGGTGCGGCCGTCATCGGAGTGCCCCGGACCCGCCCCGTCGTGACCGGCCGAGCGGACGGCGCGGGGAGCGGCGTCGTCGTGCACCGCGCGGTCGGCGGCGAGCGGTGCGACCATGCGCTGGGCGAGCACCGCCAGCAACTCCTGCTTGTTGGCCACGTGCCAGTAGAGGGCGCCGGGCTGGACCTCGAGCTCCTTGGCGAGGCGGCGCATGGAGAGATCACCCAGGCCGTAGCTCTGCAGGATGTGCCACGCGGCATCCACCACGTCATCGCGTTTCAGGGCCACGGTGCTCCTCTCGGGGTGCTCGGTCGGGTGCTGCGTGTGACTCTACCGATCGGCCGGTGCGGCGCGGGGCGGGCGTCGGAGAATTGACTTTCTTGAACGGCGTTCAATAATTGAACAATGTTCAAGAACCCTGCCGAGCTGGCCGAGCGCGTCCTCGCCGGCGACCCCGTGACCCCGGACGAAGCCCTCGAGCTGCTGCACACCGACGACCCCGGCATGCTGGACCTCGTGGCCGCCGCCGCACGGCTGCGCCGCGAACACTTCGGGATGACCGTGAAGGTGAACTACCTGGTCAACCTGAAGTCCGGGTTGTGCGCCGAGGACTGCGGCTACTGCTCCCAGCGCCTGAACGCCGGGACAGACATCCTCAAGTACTCGTGGCTGAGCCCCGAAAAGGCGGTGGAGCAGGCCGAGTACGGCATCCGCGGTGGTGCGAGCCGCGTGTGCCTCGTGGCGAGCGGTCGCGGCCCGTCCAACCGTGAGGTGGGCAACGTGACCCGCACGGTCGAGGCGCTGAAGGAGCAGCACCCGGATGTGGAGGTCTGCGCATGCCTGGGCCTGCTCAAGGACGGCCAGGCGGAGACGCTGAGCGGCGCGGGCGTGGACGCCTACAACCACAACCTCAACACCGCCGAGTCCAACTACGAGTCCATCTGCTCCACCCACACCTACCAGGACCGCGTGGACACCGTGGAGCGCGCGAAGGACGCCGGGCTCTCCCCGTGCTCCGGGCTGATCGTGGGCATGCGGGAGACGGACGAGCAGCTCGTTGAGGCGCTCTTCGCGCTGCGGGACCTGGGCTCGGACTCCGTGCCGGTGAACTTCCTCATGCCCTTCGACGGCACGCCCCTGGCAGGCACGTGGCAGCTGAGCCCGCAGAAGTGCCTGAAGATCCTTTCCGTGGTGCGCTTCGTGTGCCCGGACAAGGAGATCCGCATGGCCGGTGGCCGCGAGATGCACTTGCGTTCGCTGCAGCCGCTCGCCCTGCACGTGGTCAACTCCCTGTTCCTGGGCGACTACCTCACCTCCGAAGGGCAGGCGGCCCAGGCGGACCTGGACATGATCGCGGACGCCGGCTTCACCGTCCTTGGTGCGGGGCCAGACCTTTCCCGTGAGCACGACGCCGCGGCGCCCGCCCACGCCTCGAGCGGTACGGCTCCCGAGCAGGCTGCGGCGGGCCAGGCAGGTCAGACGGGCTCGGCAGGCCCGGCGAGCACGCCCTGCGGGTCCACGTGCGGAACCGGTGGAGCTGCCGGTCCCGATGCCACCTCGGGCGGCGGTCCGGCCCCCTTCGACCCCGTCTTTTCCGATCAGGGTGACGACGCCGCGCTGCCCTCGACCGCCCAGGGCCCGGTCCCTGCTCGGTCAGCTGCCCCGGTCTCCGCGGCGCTCGCCGCCCTGTTGAGCTCGGGCGACGGGCCCGAACGCGACGAGAACGACACCCGGGTGAGGATCGAGCTGAGCCCGACCGTGCGGCGTCGTGGTGCGGGGACCTCGGTGGCGCCGAATGCCTGAACCGGCACCGCAGATCACGCACGGCACCGCGCCCGCCGAGGGCAGCGGGGAGGCTTCTTGCCCCGCCGCGGGTGCCGTGGCAGAGACGGCAGAACAGGGTGACGACGCCGTGGAGCCCACCCGCCTCGCCGCTCGTGACCGCGGGCTGCTCTGGCACCCCTACGCACCGCTGGACGGACCCGCACCCCACGCGGTGCTGGCCGCGGAGGGCGTGACCCTGACCCTGGAGACTCCTGAGGGGGACCGGATCCGGGCAATCGATGGCATGGCCTCGTGGTGGTGCGCCGTGCACGGCTACCGCAACCCGGAACTGGACCGCGCCGCCGTGGACCAGATCACCGAGTTCTCCCACGTGATGTTCGGGGGGCTCACGCACCGCCCGGCCGTAGAACTCGCGGAGCTGCTGGTGGAGGTCACCCCGCCCGAGCTGCAGCACGTGTTCTTCGCAGACTCGGGCTCCGTGAGCGTGGAGGTCGCGCTAAAGCTCGCAGTGCAGTACCAGGCGGCGCGCGGCCGGCCGCAGCGTCGGCGCATCCTCACGGTGCGCGGCGGCTACCACGGGGACACCACTGGCGCCATGAGCGTGTGCGACCCCGAGGGCGGGATGCACGCCGAATTCTCCGGGCTGGTGGTGGAGCAGCTCTTCGTGGCACCGCCGCCCGCGGCGTCGTCGTCGGGGGAGGATCACGAGTGGGTGGGGTCGGACGAGGACGTCGCGCGGTGGATCGCGGACGTGCGCGCCACGGCCCGGGCGCACCGGGACGAGCTCGCGGGCGTCATCGTGGAGCCCGTTCTGCAGGGAGCCGGCGGGATGCGCACGTACGACCCGCGCTGTCTGCGAGCCCTGCGGGAGATCGCGGACGAGCTGGACCTCGTGCTCATCGCGGACGAGATCGCCACGGGGTTCGGACGCACCGGGCGGTGGTTCGCGTGCGAGTGGGCCGGGGTGGTCCCGGACGTGATGTGCGTGGGCAAGGCCCTGACCGGCGGATACATGACCCTCGCCGCTGTGCTGGTGTCCGGATCCGTGGGAACGGTCATCACGGCGTCACCGCAGCGTGCGCTCATGCACGGGCCCACGTTCATGGCCAACCCGCTCGCGTGCGCGGTGGCCCTGCAGTCCGTGCGGATGCTCCGGGACACGTGGCGCCGGGACATCACCCGACTGGAAACCGCCTTCCGGGAGATCCTCCCCGCGGCCGCCGAACTCGACGCGGTAGAGGACGTGCGGGTGATCGGCGGGGTGGGTGTCGTGGAATTCCACCGGGCCCCGGACAATGCACGGTTGACGCGCGCAGCCCTCGAGCACGGGGTGTGGCTGCGGCCCTTCGGTCGGTTGCTCTACGCGATGCCGCCCTACATCTGTTCGGACGACGACGCCCGCCGCATCGCCCACGCCGTGGTGCACGCGGCCCGGGACGTGACAAGGGGGGCCGGAGCATGAACGCGCACACGGAAGCGGCCGCGGCCGGAACCGCCGCGGGACCCCTTGACGATTGGCTTCACGACCGGGCGCGGGAATGCGATGAACTGGGACTGCGGCGTGAACTGCGGCCCATGCGCGGGCCGTGTGTGGACCTCGCGTCCAACGACTACCTGGGCCTGTCGCGGGACCCCCGCGTCGTGGCCGCGGCGCACCGCGCACTGGACGGGTACGGGGCCGGTTCACGGGCGTCGCGGCTCGTCACGGGCACATTGCCCGTGCACGAGGAGCTTGAGCGCGCCCTGTGCGAGCTCACGGGTCAGCCTGCGGCCCTGGTCTTCTCGAGCGGGTACGCGGCGAACACGGGTGTGCTCACGGCGTTGGGAGATGTGGACACCCTCATCGTCTCGGACGCCCACGTGCACGCCTCCCTCGTGGACGGTGCCCGGTTGTCCCGCTCGCCCGTGCGGATCGCGCGGCACTCGGACGTGGCCCACGTGGAGCAGCTGCTGGCGGAGCGGTCGCAGTCGCGGGCGATCGTCGTCGTCGAATCCTTGTACTCGGTGTGGGGGGATCACGCACCGCTCGAGGCGCTGGCGCGGGTGTGTTGCGCGCACGATGCGTTGTTACTCGTGGACGAGGCCCATGGGATCGGGGTCGCTGGCCGTGGTCGCGGGCTCGTGCACGAACTCGGTCTCGCGGGCGCGCCGCACGTGGTCCTGACCGTGACGCTGTCCAAGGCGCTCGGCGCGCAGGGCGGGGCGGTGCTCGGGTCCGAGCTGCTGCGCGACCACCTGCTCAACCGTGCGCGCCCGTTCGTGTACGACACCGCCCTCGCACCGGCGAGTGCCGCGGCCGCCGCGGAGGCCGCCCGGATCGTCCTCGGGCGGCCCAAGCTTGCGGACCGGTTGCACGAGCGCGCGGCCTTCGTGGCCCGCGCGCTGGACGTGCCTCTCGCGCGCGCTGCGGTGCAGTCGGTGCCCGTGGGATCGGCGGAACTCGCCGTGGACGCCGCCCGGACCCTGCGTGAGCGTGGGGTGGCGGTGGGATGCTTCCGCCCGCCGTCGGTGCCGGACGGCATCAGCAGGCTGCGTCTCACGGCGCGCGCGAACATGGAATTACAAGAATTGTCGGAGGCGGTGAATCGGGTGCGGGAGGTTCTGCGCGCTCTGGAGCCGTCCACGCCGGGAATGGGCGCCGGCCTCGGCCGGATCGCGCCGTCGCGACCCGTTCCGGCCCCGGGTTCCGGCGCCGATAGAGGTACGCCATCCGTCCAGGAGGTCACCGCATGACTCACAACCCACTCGCCCACGTGCCCCTTCCCCGTATCACCATCGTCACGGGGACGGACACGGACGTGGGCAAGACCTACACGACCGCGGCGCTCGCGGTGGCCGCATGGTCCTCTGGAGTCCAACGGATCGCGGTCTACAAGCCCCAACAGACCGGCGTGCGCGGGGACGATCCGGGGGACGTTGACGACGTTGCTCGGCTGGCTCATACCGTCGGCGTGCCGTCCGCGGCGCTCACCGTGGCGGAGGGACAGCGGCTCACCGAGCCCATGGCCCCGCCTCCCGCGGCGGCGATCGACGGGGTGGACCTTCTGTCGATCACCGCGCACGTGGAGCGGGTCATGGAATTACAGGAATCCCACGACCTCGTGCTGGTGGAGGGTAGCGGGGGAGTGCTCGTGGAGCTGGACGGGCAGCAGCATACGATCGCGGATCTGGCGCGGGAGCTGCAAGGCCGCGCGGGGGAGGACGTCGGGACGGTCGTGGTGACCCGCCCGGACCTGGGAACCCTGAACCACACCCTGCTGACCCTGGAGGCCCTGCACCACCGGGGCGTGCGGGTGTCGGGGGTCGTGCTGGGATCCTGGCCGGCTCACCCCGATCCGGTGCAGGAATCCAATCGGGACTACCTGGCGGACCTGCCGGATGTGAGCGGCCACCACATCCCCCTACTGGGCGCGGTCCCCGCGGGATGGAACGTCGGCGTGAGTTGAAGACGGCACATGGACGGGGCTCACGAGCCCTCCACCGCCGCCCCGTAGAGCCGCTCGAAACGGTCGTGGACACCCCGGTAGTACTCCTGCGCGGAATCGCGAGGGGTGTACGTCCCCGCGGGTTCCGGGGAGGAGCACTCCACGTCCGGCGCGAGTGACTCCAGCATGAGCAGGGCATTGCCGCGGCACGTGGACCGCTTGATGGTCTGGTGGATCACGGGGGTGCCCAGGTAGTCGCCCAGGATCTGCAACCAGGACGGCAACTCCTGGGTGACCCGGCCCGCCGCCACGATCCGCTCCACGTCCGTGGCGGCCCGTTCCAGCTCGTCCGACACCCTCCGGTAGGAACCAGCGATCCCCTCCAGCATCCCGCGTGCCATCGCGGAGGCATCCGTGGACGCTGAAACATCCGCGAACACCGCCCGCGCACTGCCCGCCCACCCGGTGGAGCGTTCGCCGGTCAGGAAGGGGAGCACCCCGGGGGTGTCGGGGGAGGGATCCGCGGCGGCGATCTCGTCGAGTACGACGCCGTCGAGCGCGAGGGTGTCGAGCAACCAGCTCACGGCGCGGCCCACGTCGTTGAGGGCGCCGCCCAGCAGGCACCGGGAGGAGTCAATGCGGTAGCACCACAGCCCCGGCGGGATGTCCTGGGGGCGGTGGTGCAGCAGGACCCGCATGGCGCCGGAGGTCGCCGCAGACGCGACGATCGTGTGCTCGTCCGATCCGCCCACCCCCAGGTTGGCGCACAGCCCGTCCGCCACGGGCGCGAACCACTGCGCGTCCGCGAGCCCCTGCCAACGCGCGGTGCGATCGGGATCCACGTCCGGCAGCGGCTCGTGGGGTTCGAGGACCGGGGAGAGCACGTCCGCGGTGATGCCGGCGGCCTTGAGCATCCGCCGATCCCAGTTGCCCGAACGGCGGTTGAGCAGCCCCGTCCACGCGGCGGTCGCGGTACCCGCGGCGGTGGTGCCGAGCAGACGCAACCACACGTACTCGCCGATGCTCAGCCAGCGCTCTGCGGCCTCGAAGTCCTCGGGGCGCGTTTCCGCGAGCCACCGGAACCGCGGGGCCAGGTAGCTCGTGTGCAGGCGCGCGCCCACGGTCTGCTGGACCTGCCGTTCGTCGAGTTCCTCGCGCATTTGTTTCAGCTGCGGCGCGCACCGTGAGTCGGCGTACGTGAAGCACTCGGTCACGGGGTCACCCTTCGCGTCCACACCCACCAGGGAGGACGCGAAGGAGTCCAGGCCGACGCCGCGCACCCGCCCCGCGAGCTCCTTCCGGTCGCACACCACGTCCAGGATCTCGCGGATCTCGTCCACCACCTGGTCCGGGTCGATCACGGAGGTGCCGTCCGCCGCGGTGGTGAACGCGTGGGGGATCTTGTGGCGGTACCCGCGCACGGGTGTCCCTGTGGCGTCATGCACGGAGCCGCGCGTGGCGGTGGAGCCGATGTCCAGGGTCATCACCAGGGGGTCCTGCGCCCGGTCCAGTTCCACGGCGAAGTCCACGCCGTCGTCCGTGCACGGTGTGTTCTTGTGCTTGCCCATCTGCGTCTTGCTCCCTCGCGGTTGTGCCGTCCTCCCAGTCTAGGGACGGGCCCGGTGTGCGCTCGGCGGACGACGGCGCCGGGGTCCGGGGCGCGCGGGACGGACGGCGGCGTCGTCGTCCTCTCGTTCCGAATGGTGAGACGGCTGTCTGCTATGTGAAAACTGTGTCGGGGTCACGCGTATCCTGGAGGGAACACTTTTTGCCGGGAGAACGGCGCATTTCGCGCCGTCCACGTCCCGGTCCAGCCTTCGGGAAGGGGTCACAGTGCCGCAGCTACGTTCAGCAACGTCCACCACCGGTCGGAACATGGCGGGTGCCCGCGCCCTCTGGCGCGCCACCGGCATGGGCAGCGAGGACTTCGGCAAGCCGATCATCGCGATCGCGAACTCCTTCACGCAATTCGTCCCCGGTCACGTGCACCTGAAGAACATGGGGGAGCTCGTGGCCTCCGCGGTGCGCGAGGCCGGAGGCGTGGCCAAGGAGTTCAACACCATCGCCGTGGACGACGGCATCGCCATGGGCCACGACGGCATGCTGTATTCCCTGCCCTCCCGGGACATCATCGCCGACTCCGTGGAGTACATGGTTAACGCGCACTGCGCGGACGCCCTGGTGTGCATCTCCAATTGTGACAAGATCACCCCCGGCATGCTTATGGCCGCGCTGCGCCTGAACATCCCCGTGGTCTTCGTCTCCGGCGGCCCCATGGAATCCGGCGAGGGCGTGGAGGGCGTGGTGGAGCACCGCGTGGACCTCGTGGACGCCATGGCCCTGGCCGTGGACGAGTCCGTCACGGACGCGCAGCTGGCCCAGATCGAGGAGAACGCGTGCCCCACGTGCGGTTCGTGCTCCGGGATGTTCACCGCCAACTCCATGAACTGCCTGACCGAGGCGCTGGGTCTGTCCCTGCCCGGCAACGGCACCACGCTGGCCACGCACGTGAACCGCAAGCGGTTGTTCCTGGAGGCCGGGCGGCGGATCGTGGAATCCGCCAAGCGCTACTACGAGCACGACGACGACTCCGTGCTGCCCCGCAACATCGCGACCAAGGCGGCGTTCCGCAACGCCATGGCCCTGGACGTCGCCATGGGTGGCTCCACCAACACGGTCCTGCACATCCTGGCCGCCGCGCAGGAAGCCGAGGTGGACTTCAATCTCTCGGACATCGACGCGCTGTCCCGGAAGGTCCCGTGCCTGGCCAAGGTGGCGCCGAACTCCACCAAGTATCACATCGAGCACGTCCACCGGGCCGGCGGCATCCCCGCGATCCTGGGTGAACTGCGGCGCGGCGGGCTGCTGAACGAGGACGTCCACACCGTGCACTCGCAGACCATGGGCGAGTGGCTGGACGAGTGGGACATCCGCTCGGGCAAGGCATCCGACGCCGCCAAGGAGTTCTTCCTGGCGGCACCGGGCGGCGTGCGCACCACCCAGGCGTTCTCGCAGGCCAACGAGTACGAGGACCACGACGTGGACGCCGCCGAGGGCTGCATCCGCTCCGTGGAGCACGCCTACACCAAGGAGGGTGGGCTCTGCGTGCTGTTCGGCAACATCGCCGAGGACGGCGCGGTGATCAAGACCGCCGGGATCGACCCCGACCTGTTCCACTTCACCGGCCGGGCCTTCGTGGTGGAGTCCCAGGACGAGGCCGTGCACGAGATCCTCTCCAAGAACGTGAAGGAGGGGGACATCGTCGTCATTGCCTACGAGGGACCTAAGGGCGGACCGGGCATGCAGGAGATGCTGTACCCCACGAGCTACCTCAAGGGCCTGGGGCTCGGGAAGAAGTGCGCGCTCATCACGGACGGCCGCTTCTCCGGGGGCACCTCCGGGATCTCGATCGGCCACATCTCCCCGGAGGCCGCGGCCGGCGGTGCCGTGGGTCTCATCGAGCACGGTGACGAGATCGAGATCGACGTGGAGAACCGCGTGCTGCGGGTCAACGTGGACGACGCCGAGCTCGCGCGCCGTCGCCAGGAGAAGGGTGACGCCCCCTGGAAGCCCACCAAGCCGCGTGAACGTCGCGTGTCCAAGGCGCTGCGGGCGTACGCTTCCATGGTGACCTCCGCGGACAAGGGCGCAGTGCGCGTCGTGGAGGACTGAGGACGGTCCGACCCGGGCGGTCAGGACGAAGGGAACAGGTATGTCCCAGAACGGCCCGCGGTTGACCGAGGCCCAGGAGAAACACGTCCTGCGGCGGCGCTTCGAGGACGAGACGGCGGGGTTCCACAAGGGGCTGGGCGCCCGCCAGTTGCAGATGATCGCGATCGGCAGCGCGATCGGGACCGGGCTGTTCCTGGGAGCCGGTGGCCGTTTGGAGCAGGCCGGTCCGTCCCTGTTCCTGCTGTACGCGGTGTGCGGTTTCTTCGGCTACCTGATCCTGCGCTCACTGGGCGAACTCGTGGTGCACCGGCCGTCCTCCGGCTCGTTCGTCTCCTACGCCCGTGAGTTCTACGGCGAGAAGGCCGCGTACGTCTCCGGGTGGTTGTACTGGCTGAACTGGGCCATGACGGCGGTCGCGGACGCCACGGCCATCGCGATCTACATCAAGTGGTTCGGTCAATACAGCGCGTTCGTGGCGGGGATCCCGCAGTGGATCCTCGCATTGATCGTGGTGGTCCTAGTGGTGTCGCTGAACCTGGTCTCGGTCAAGGTGTTCGGCGAGCTGGAGTTCTGGTTCTCCCTGATCAAGGTCCTGGCCCTGGTGGTCTTCCTGGTCATCGGCACGTTCTTCGTGCTGTTCGGCACGCCCACCGGTTCCGAGGTGGGGTTCTCCCTGATCCGGGACAACGGGGGCCTCTTCCCGTCCGGCGTGCTGCCGGCGCTCATCGTGGTGCAGGGTGTGGTGTTCGCGTACGCCGGCATCGAGCTCGTGGGCACCACGTCCGGGGAGACCCGCAACGCGGAGAAGGTCATCCCCCGGGCCATCAACACGGTGATCCTGCGGATCGCGGTGTTCTACGTGGGCTCCGTCCTGCTGTTGTGCCTGCTGTTGCCCTACACCGCCTACAGCGCCACCGAGAGCCCGTTCGTCACGTTCTTCTCGTCCATTGGCGTGGACGCGGCGGGGCCCATCATGCAGCTCGTGGTGATCACCGCGGCGCTGTCCTCGCTCAACGCGGGCCTCTATTCCACCGGGCGCATCGTCCATTCCATGGCGCAGGCCGGTTCCGCCCCGAGGTTCACGGGCAAGCTGTCTGCGTCCGGCGTGCCCTACGGCGGCATCCTGTTGACCGCCGGGGTGGCCGTGCTCGGCGTGGGGCTGAACTTCGTGGTCCCGGAGCAGGCGTTCGAGATCGTGCTGAACCTCGCGGCACTGGGCACCATGGCGGGCTGGGCCGCGATCTCGCTGTCCCACCAGCGATACGTCTCCCTGGCGCGGAAGGGCTTCTACAACCGCCCGACCTACCGGGCGCCACTGGCGCCGTTCACCAACTGGCTGACCATGTTCTTCCTCGCGGGGGTCCTTGTGCTGATGGCCGTGGACTACCCCGTGGGCACCTTCACCCTGGCGTCCTCCCTGGTGCTGATCCCGATCCTGGTGATCGGGTGGTTCATGGTGCGGGGCAGGGTGCGCGAGATCGCCGCCGAACGCGAGGGCTTCACGGGGGCGTTCCCGGTGCTCGCGGAGCGGCCCGCGGTGGGCGCGTTCCGCCCGGTGGGCCGGGAGAACTCCACGGGTTCCGGGTCCACCACGTCCACGGCGTCCCTGCATCGGGCCCCGGGGCCGGGTTCCACCGCCGGTGCCCCGACGCCGCCCCCGGGACACCAGGGTCTGGGGCACCAGGGCCCGGACACGTCCCGCTGACACCCGCACGGGGCCCTGTTTCCGCTACTGTGACCTAGATCAGTGCAACAGCACACATCAGTCACCCGGTTCCCCGCTGTCCATCGCGCAGTGGCCGGAACCGTCTTGAGGCAGAATTCCGGGGAATCACATGGATGCGTTGACAGAACTCGTGGGAACGCTGGGCGGTTACATCTGGTACGTCGTCTTCGCGATCCTGATTGGTGTGGGGTTGTACCTGACCATCCGCACCAAGGCCATTCAGCTGCGCGGGATCCCCGAGATGTTCAGGGTGCTCACCGATCCGCCCGGTGACGCCGAGAACGGCCGGAAGGGCATCTCCTCGTTCCGTGCGTTCACGGTCTCCGCGGCCGCTCGCGTGGGCACGGGCAACATCGCCGGTGTGGCCATCGCCATCAGCCTGGGTGGGCCCGGTGCGGTGTTCTGGATGTGGGTCATCGCCGCGATCGGCGCGGCCAGCGCGTTCGTGGAGTCCCTGCTGGGGCAGCTGTACAAGGTCAAGACCGGCGACGGCTACGTGGGCGGTCCCGCGTACTACATGGAGCGCGGGCTCAACAAGCGCTGGATGGGTCTGCTGTTCGCGGTCATCATCACCGTGACCTACGGTTTCGTGTTCAACTCCGTGCAGTCCAATTCCATCGTGGACGCCGTGAGCGGGTCCCTCGACGTGGACATCACCAACGGCCAGGGCATGTGGATGCGCGTGGTCCTGGGTCTCGCGCTCGTGGTCATCACCGCGGCCGTGATCTTCGGCGGCATCCGCTCCATCTCCTCCGTGACGCAGATCCTGGTCCCCGTCATGGCCGTGCTGTACCTGGTCCTGGGGCTGCTCGTGATGGTCCTGAACATCACCGCGGTCCCCGGCATGCTGCTCATGATCGTGGAGGGCGCGTTCGGCATCCGAGAGTTCGTCACGGGCAGCGTGCTCGGTGTGATCATCCAGGGTATGAAGCGCGGTCTGTTCTCCAACGAGGCCGGCATGGGTTCCGCGCCCAACGCCGGTGCGACCGCCTCCATCTCCCACCCGGCCAAGCAGGGTTTCGTGCAGTCCCTGGGGGTGTTCTTCGACACCATGCTCGTGTGCTCGATCACCGCGTTCATCGTGCTGCTCTCCAACCCCACGTTCGGCGACGAGCGCCAGGGTGCTTCCCTCACGCAGAGCGCCCTGGGCATGCAGCTGGGTGACTGGGCCGTGCACTTCCTGACCGTGGCGATCTTCCTGTTCGCGTGGTCCTCGGTGATCGGCAACTACTACTACGGCGAGTCCAACATCCGCTTCATGACCAAGTCCCGTGCGGCCATGAACATCTACCGCTTCGCCGTGCTCGTGTGCGTGTTCCTGGGTGCCATGCTCGCGCTGGACCTCGTGTGGTCCCTCGCGGACCTGTTCATGGCCCTCATGGCCACGCTGAACCTCATCGCGCTGTGCATGCTCGCGGGTGTCGCCGCCAAGGTGCTGGCCAACTACATGGAACAGCGCAAGGCCGGGGTGGAGCCCGTGTTCAAGGCCGGGGACGTCCCCGGGATCACCGGTCTCTCCGCCTGGGACGGCACGGACACCGTCACGCTCCCCGTGTTCTGGGAACAGCGCGCCAACCAGAAGAACGGGGCGCGCCGCTGATCGACCCGTACGCGGCGTCGTCGTCCCCGGCTCTTTGCAGGGTCGACGACGCCGCTGTCGTTCCCGCGCGCAGGTCGTCGTCTGTGCGCGGCGCGCGCGGACGACGCCGCTCGCGGGGACCGCTCGACGGCTGCGCTCAGCCGCGCTCGGGCGAGGGGCTCGGGGAATCGCCCGAGCCGTCCGCGAGATCCTGCTGGACCTGGGTGTCGATCGCGCCGGTGAGGGCGTTGTCGTCCGCGGGGGAATCGTGGGCCGCGTCCCGGAGCTGGTGCTCGTTGAACTCGGAGAACTCCTTGTCCTGCGCGCGACGCTTGGTCAGCAGGGCGCGGATTCGGTTGCGGCGCCCGGCCTCGACGCTGATGTCCTCGCGGTGACGGAACCACCACCACAGCATGACGACCACCAGGACCATGCCCACGTACCCGATGATCGGGTAGACCACGCTCATCAGGGTGCCGAAGCCCACGAGGCTCACCACGTAACCCACCGCGCACAGGCCCAGGAAAATCGGGACGTAGCGGTGGCGGTGGTTCACGGTGACCCGGCGACCCAGGGCGTAGAACATGCTGATGGTCGTGTTGTAGATCATCACGAACGTCACCACAACCATCCCGAGTGCGGCCCAGGGGTGCATGGTCTGGAAGAGCTGGAGCATGGGCACCTCGGAGCCGCCCACGGCATCGAAGTTCACGAGTAGGGCGAAGGCGTTCATGGCCAGAAGAACGGTGTAGACCACGCCGCCCAGCAGCCCGCCCCAGCCGGCATCGCGCGGGTTGAGGGCGTTGCCGCCGATCACCAGGGACATGGACACGCCCAGCATCAGGGCCATGCACGTGTAGTTGATCGCGGACAGCCACCACGGGCTCACGGGGGAGCCCGACTGCACCGCGAGCTCGTGCAGCGATCCGAGATCCACGGGGAGCTTGGTCAGGGTGTAACCGAACGCCACGATCACGGCCACGAAGATCGCCGGGGTGACCGCCGAGATGATGTTGGTGACCTTGTTGACGTTGAGCAGCCCCGTGACCATCACGAGCACCACCATGATGGCCGAACCGATCCACGCGGGCAGCCCGAACTGTTGTTCCAGTGTGGAACCCGCGCCGGCGAGCATCACGATGCCCATGGCCAGCAGGGTCAGACTCACCGCGATGTCCAGGAACCGGGACACCACGGGAGATGACACGGACCGGAAGACCCGGCGGTGCTCGTCCGCCAGGAAGTAGCTGCCGATGTGGATGATCACGGCACCCGCGGCGATCATCAGGATCCCCGAGACCACCGAGCCGGCCAGCCCCCAGACACCGAACGAGATGAAGTACTGGATGACTTCTTGACCGGTGGCGAAACCGGCACCCACCAGCAGGCCCACGAAGGCCAGGGTGACTTGCAGGGTTTTCTTGGCGGACACGGGAGCAACTCCTCGGGGGTCGGACGGTTCTCATATGGCTCGGACCACATTCCGGGTCTTCTCCACCGGTCAAGCATAGGGAGTGGGCTCGTCCGCGCCACGTGGCAGCGGCCTGCCCGTGACGTGATGATGCCGACACCTCCCGACTCAGGGGTCGGCGGAATACGCGGAGGTGGAGCATTCGACGAAGGGCGCACCCCGTGACGCAGCAGTGGCAGGCAGATCTCGAGAGCTTGGTGGCCGGTTGGGACGCCGCCCGCGACGACGCCCCGCAGCAGGAGGTCCTGGTGTGCTCCGGGGAGGCGGGATCGTTCGACGCACCCATGGGTGACTACTCGCGCTTCGAGGTGGACGAATGGGGTCACCCGTGGTGCACTCCACCCTGAGCGACCCGCACTCGCAGGGCCGATAGCCCTCGCGATTTAACTGAGTAAAAGCAGGGTTCGCGCCCAAATCTGCTTTTACTCCACTAGAAATTCGATTTCCGGTGCGGGCGTCAGCGGGGGTGGCCGGTCAGCGGCGTCGGCAGCGGCGCGCCGGCGCCGTCGCGCCCCGGTCTCAGGGCAGGACCTGGCGCTTCGAGGAGATCACTCCGGTGTTGAACCCGGCCAGGTGGAGACCGCCGTGGAAGCGCGCGTGCTCGATCTTCACGCACTGGTCCATCACCACGTCCAGCCCGGCGTCCTCCGCGATGGCCGCCGCTTCCTCGTTCCACGAGCCCAGCTGCAGCCACAGGGTCTTGGCGCCCACGGCTACGGCCTCCCGTGCCACGTCGGGCAGGTCCGCGTCCTTGCGGAACACGTCCACGAGGTCCGGGACCTCGGGCAGCTCCGCGAGCGACGGGTAGGCCTTCTGGCCCAGCACCTCGTCCAGCACGGGGTTCACGAAGTACACGCGGTACGGGCTCGACGACTGCAGGTACGTGGCCACGAAGTAGCTCGCACGGGACGGCTTGTTGGACATCCCCACGATCGCGATCGAGCGCGTGCCTCGGAGGATGCCGAGCCGTTCGGGGGCGCTGGGGCCCACCCAGGTGCGTTGCGTGCTCATGCCTGTTCTCCTTCGTCTCCGGGCAGCGCGCAGGCCGCCGCACTGTTGTCCTGGTCCAGGGTGGTGCGCGCCGCGCCCGTGAGCGCGGCGGAGGGGGCGACGACGCCGCCCTCCCGGTCCCTGCCGCTGGCTGCGCTCAGTGCCTGGTCCAGGTCCCACAGGATGTCCGCGGTGTCCTCGAGACCCACGGAGATCCGGATCAGGTCCTCCTTGACCCCGCCCGCGGCGAGCTGTTCGGAGCTCAACTGCTGGTGGGTCGTGGACGCGGGGTGCAGCACGAGGGTGCGGGCGTCCCCGATGTTGGCCAGGTGTGAGGCCAGTTGCAGGCTCCCGATGAATCGGGCGCCCACCTCACGGCCGCTCAACTCGTCCGTGCCGGCCATACCGAAGGCGAAGACGGATCCGATGCCGTGGGGCAGGTACTTCTGCGCGCGTTCGTGGTGGGGGTGGTCCTCGAGTCCCGCGTAATTGACGTAGGAGATGCGTGGATCCGTGGCGAGCCACTGCACGACCTCCTGCGCGTTGGCCACGTGGGCGTCCATGCGCTGGGGCAGGGTCTCCACACCCTGCAGCAGGTTCCACGCGGCCTGCGGGGTCAGGGACGCCCCGATGTCCCGCAGCTGCTCGGAACGGAGCTTGGTCAGGAACCCGTACTCACCGAAGTTCCCCCACCACGTCACGTTGTTGTAGGAGGGAACCGGTTCGGTCATGGCCGGGAACTTCCCGTTGCCCCAGTCGAAGCGGCCGGATTCGACCACCACGCCACCCAGGGTGTTGCCGTGCCCGCCCAGGAACTTGGTGATCGAGTGGATCACGATGTCCGCTCCGTGCTCGAACGGGCGGCACAGGTACGGGGTGTTGAGCGTCGCGTCCACGATCAGCGGGACACCCGCCTCGTGGGCCACCGCGGCGAGCCCCTCCAGATCGGCGATCTCACCGGAGGGATTGGCCACGAGCTCTGTGTACACGGCCTTGGTGTGCTCGGTGATCGCAGCCTTGTAGTCCGCCGGGTCGGTCCCGGGGACGAAGGTGGTCTCCACACCGAAGCGACGCAGGGTCACGTCCAGCTGGGTGACCGTTCCGCCGTAGAGCTGGGACGAGGCCACCACCTGGTCACCCTGGCCGCACAGCGCGGCGAACGTGATGAACTCGGCGGCCATCCCGGAGGACGTGGCGACCGCCCCGATCCCGCCCTCGAGGGAGGCGATGCGCTCTTCGAGGGCCGCCACGGTGGGGTTGCCGATGCGCGAGTAGATGTTGCCGTACTTCTGCAGCGCGAACAGGTTGGCGGCGTCGTCGGCGTCCTTGAAGACGAACGAGCTGGTCTGGTAGATGGGCACGGAGCGGGCGCCGTGCTCGGCGTCCGGGGTGCCGCCGGCGTGCAGGGCGCGGGTGCGGAAACCGAACTGGTGCTCGGCCATGGATGTCCTCCTCGTCGGCCGGGTACGGCTCCCGTCCGACAGCTGCCCGGGGCCGCGCAGCACTCCATCGGTCCTGGCGGTAGCACCGTGCAGTTGGCCGAGCACTGCGGGTTGCTGCGGCGTCATGGATCCAGGTCTCTCGGCCGCTCGGGATGGTGCGTCTATTGTGTCGCGTGCGTGGGTGACGGACCAAACCGTGCGGATCGCAGCCGCCCGAAAGCGGGTGCGATTGATTCAGAGGGCGCGCGCCACGGGTGCCCCGCCGCGAAGGTCACGCTACAGAACAGGTTCCAGCGTTCTCTGGCCCGCAGGATCCCGGATGCCACGGTGGTCGAGGACTCACGCTCGGCGGCCCGCACCACCGCGCGTCCCGCCGGGCCGTTGCGGCTGCCCTTTCCCCGGTGGCGCAAGGGCTGACCCGCCCGTCCGCGGTTAGGCCCCCGGTCGGTGGGGCCCGCGGTGAAAGCGGTGAACTTCCCGCCTGCGGGGTCGCCGACTGCTGGTGAGCTCGCTGACTTCGGGGCGGAACTCAGCCGTACTTCTCGGGGTCCTTCCGGCGCAGGTTCTCCCGCGCCACCGCGGTGAGGTTCTCGAGTGGCAGCCCCGCCGGGCAGACCTCCGTGCAATCGCCCAGAAGGGAGCACGGGCCGAACTCGTGCTCGGCGGCGTCGAGCACCTTGCTCGAGCGCTCGTCGCGTTCCTCGGGCGTCTTGGCGAGCGGCGGCAGTTCCTTGAGCAGCGTGCCCACGTAGAGCTGGCCCGAGCCGTTGGGGCACGCGGCCACGCACGCGCCGCAGCTGATGCACCCAGCGGTGTTCAATGCCTTCATCGCGACCGGGAACTTGGCCTCCTTGGCCACGCGCCGCAGGGCCTTCTTGTCCACGGACAGGTCCTTCTTGACCGGGAATGCTCCCGCGCGCAGGGGCTCGATGAAGATCTCGTCCCCGTCCCGGTAGGCCCTGAGCGACTGCGTGCACGAGGCCCGGTTCTTATCCGGCCCGTGGGCCACGCCGTCCACGGTCACGCCGCACTTGCCGCAGATGCCCTCGCGACAGCCGTCGTCGAAGCTCACCGGCTCTGCACCCTGGCGCTCGAGCGTCTCGT
The DNA here is from genome assembly GCF_040981025.1 of Kocuria sp. CPCC 205261. Taxonomy (NCBI): domain Bacteria; kingdom Bacillati; phylum Actinomycetota; class Actinomycetes; order Micrococcales; family Micrococcaceae; genus Kocuria; species Kocuria sp. CPCC 205261. The sequence continues at coordinate 52,380 of NZ_JAVKPU010000010.1, forward strand.
TGACGGCATCGAGCAATTCGAGCACGCTCATCTCCTCGCGGGCCTGCACGGGGTGGACGGTCTCGAAGCCACCGGGCTCGTGCTCGCCCGCCTGGCGCCACACGTGAACGGTCAACAGCATCAGCGCACCACCTTGGTCAGTACGGCCACGGGAATGCTCACGTTCCCCAGGGCGACGACGCCGCCCACGGCCTTAGCGATCGTGTCCACCTGTCGTACCCGTCGCGCGGTTCCGGTCACCCCGGTGTCCATCGCGGCGGTCCGCAAGCCGTGGATCATGTGTCCGGCGAGCGCGGCCATCGAGGCCGTGTAGAACACCGCCACGGACGGCCGGGACAGGCTCGCCACCAGGTTGCCGTACGCGTCACCGTGGGTGTGGCTTACGGAAGCAGCAGGCCGGGCGCCCGCCGTCAGGTCCAGCACGTGGTACACCGTGAACAGTCCGAGCACCGCGCCCGTGGAGCGCATCGAGCGGGCGATGATTCGGGGGACGGAGCGGCGTCGGCCTCGGGGACGCTGACGTGGCACGTGGCGGTCGAAGTGGCTGGCCAGGAAGGCTCCGTCGAACGCCGCTTTCCGGTACCGTTGCGTCCCGCTCGGGGCAGGCGCGGTGGGGAAACCGTTCCGTATCTTCTGAGCGGCGGCGCCCACCCGCCACGTGATCGGCCGGAGCGCATCCGCCACCGTGCGGCCCTCGGCGCTCATGGCCCGCAGCGTGAGCTCGGTTCCGGCCAACACATGGGTCGCAGCACTTCCGGTCAACCCGATACGCACGACCCACAGCACGGAGTTGCGGGGCAGCACCGGCGCGCCCACCGTGCGAATGAACTCGGCGTACTCGTTGTAGTGGTCCCGGCCTAGGTAGACCTGCATGTTCCCGGCCATGTGCCCCACAGTGAACACGCTCAACACGGTGCCCGAGGCGGCCATGGCGAGCTTGAGGTCGGAGCTGTGGGTGTCCCCGAACATGCGCTGCCAGGCATCGCCGGCCACGGCAGCAATCCCGGCAGTGACGGACGCGTCCGCGGGGGCGGTGGCCGTGCGGGTAGTCCCGGTGACGGGTCGCTCGGTCGAGGGCTGCGCGGCGGAATTCATCACTGAGCCATCTTAGAAGTTCCTTCGGGGCATAACAGTTCGCGGGGTCACACGCGGTCATGCCCGCAGATCAGGAAGAAGCCTGGGTGGTGGTCATCCGCAGTTGGTGGCGTGGGTTCCCCGGTCGTCTCCTTCGTGCGGATGTTCACCTCCCGATAAGTGACCCACGTGTGCCGTGCGGGCGCGTCCGCGCCGAACGGGACCGCCACAGATGGATCAGCAGCGCGGCACCCCAGACCAGGAACAGTGGATCCCACAACCATGCGTGACCGATCATGGCTAGTCGCTCGTATCCGGTGGCCGGGCGGATGAGCCCGATGAGCACGGCATTGCTGATCACCGTGTTGGTCCCGCCGTAGACCACCAGGACCACGGCACCCACCCAACTCATGGCCCGCCAGAACCGCCGCCAGGGCACCCTGTCGTAGGCTTCCGCCACTGGGATGACGGCCGCCATGAGCTTGAAAAGCGAAACCATGCCCAGCCCCAGCCCGACGGCCAGGGGTGCCCCGTAGGACAGCCGTACCGTCCACTGCCCCGCGGTGTCCAGCAACCAGTGCCCGCCCAAAGCCCAGTAGAGGCTGAATCCGGCATGCACGACCCCGGCCGCACACGCCACCCAGACCCAGCCGCGACCGCCGTGGGATCGGGGCAACAAGCTCATGTGGTCAAGCTAAGCACGCCCTGCCAAGACCTCCGCGATCGCGTTTAGCGCTTCCTCGTTCTGCAGCGAGGAACGGTCGCCCAGCTGCTCGCCCTCGTAGAGCTGGGTCAGCAGGCGGCGCGTGATCTTCCCCGAACGGGTCTTGGGCAGATCCGGAACCACGATGACCTCGCGCGGTTTGGCGATCGGGCCGATCTCCCGGGCCACGTGCGCGCGCAGCTCCTCGCGGACCTCGTCCGCGGACAGCGATTGCGCATCCGCCGTGAGCACCACGCACGCCAAAATGGCGTGGCCCGTTACCGCGTCGCGGATCGGGGTGGCCCCGGCCTCCACTACGTGGGGGTGGGTCACCAGGGCGGATTCGATCTCGATCGTCGACAACCGGTGCCCGCTCACGTTGATCACGTCGTCCACCCGCCCCAGGATGTAGAGGTCGCCCTCGTCATCGGTGCGTGCGCCGTCGCCGGCCCGGAACCAACCGCGCTCGCCGTAGGCCGCCCAGTATGAGGACAGGTAGCGCTGCGGATCGCCCCATACCGTGCGGGCCATGGACGGGCCAATCTTGTCGATCACGGCATAGCCCTGCAGGTTGGGGCCCACTTCCTCACCGGCCTCGTCCAGCACCCGCACAGATACGCCGGGGACCGCACGCGTAGCGCAACCGGGCTTGAGGGGGGTGTGCGCTGCGGCCTCGTCGAACGTGCCGGGAGGGGCGAACTGCGGATCGTGCGGGCGCGGGGATGCGACGCAGGAGCCCGTCTCGGACTGCCACCACGTGTCCACGAAGGGCACCTCGTCGCGGCCGACCTGGGCGCGCAACCAGCGCCACGCCTCCGGGTTGATGGACTCGCCCACGGAGCCGAGCAACCGGATCGAGGAGAGGTTGTAGACCGGGGGCAGCCCCTTGGGGAACGCGCCCATGAGCGAGCGGATCAGGGTGGGTGCCGTGTAGTAGTTGGTCACGCCGTAGCGCTCGATGATCTCGAAGTGGCGGCCGTAATCCGGGGTGTTGGGCGTGCCCTCGTAGATCACCTGGGACACGCCGTTGACCAGCGGGCCGTAGATCTCGTAGGTGTGCGCGGTGACCCACGCGAGGTCCGCGGTGCACCAGTGCACGGTGGAGTCCACCTTGGCGGGGTCGTTCACGGCGGACAGCTCCTCCGGGCGCAGCACCCCGGACGCGTCGGGCACGTCCGGGAGCAGGTCGAACAGCAGGGCGTGGGTGTATGCCGTCTGCACCATGTATCCGCCCATCGTGTGGACCAGGCCCTTGGGCCTCCCCGTGGTGCCGGACGTGTAGATGATGAACAGGGGCGTCTCCGCGTCGAACGCCTCGGGCTCGTGGACGTCCGAGACGCCCGCGGTGAGCTCGTGCCACCACACGTCACGCCCGGGGGTCCACGGCACGAGTTCCTCGTCCTTGGAATGCAGGCCCCGGGTGCCGCGCGGCAGATCGGTGCGCCCGGGCCGGGACGTGCGGCGCACCACGATCACGTGCTCGATGCTGTTCTCACCGCTGCAGGCCTCGTCCGCATTGATCTTCACGGGGACGACGGCGCCGCGCCGGTTCTGCCCGTCCGTGGTCACCAGGACCTTGGCTCCGGTGTCCTCGACCCGGAACTTGAGGGCTTCTGCGGAGAACCCGCCGAACACGAGCGAGTGGATCGCCCCGATGCGCGCGCACGCGAGCGTGATGATCACGGTCTCCGGGATGACCGGGAGGTAGATGACCACGCGGTCGCCCTTCTCCACGCCCAGTCGGAGCAGGGCGTTGGCGGCCCTGGATACCTCACGCTGCAGGTCCGCGTAGGTATAGACCAGGCGGTCCCCGGGTTCACCCTCGAAGTACAGGGCCACGTGCTGACCACGCCCGGCTGCCACATGGCGGTCCACGCAGTTGTACGAGACGTTGAGTTTCCCGCCTTCGAACCACGCGATCTCGGGCACGGTGTAAGTGGGGTTGCCGTCGTGGTCCTCACCCGTGCGCTGCGGCTTCTCGAACCGGTGAGCCGTGTGCCATGGCTGCGCCCAGTCCAGCCGCCCGGCCTGCTCGACCCAGAACTGCACCCGGGCGTCGTCGGAGATCAACGCCGGGTTCGGTGTGGGGTGAGCGGGGTCTGAGTACGAGTGTGTACCGGTCACGAGTCCTCCTGTGATGTCGATCCGAACGGTCGGTGTCTGCAACGGCCGGGCCCCCGGTGGAACGACCGGGCCCCGGTGGAACGGCGGGCGCCGGCGGGAACCGGGCGGGTTGTCACCTGGTTCCGGCCACGCTCCAGCGCCGCTGCGTCCACCGCTCGAAGATGCCGAGCAGGGCGTCCGTGAGCTTGCCCAGCACGGCCAGCAACACGATCGCGAGCAGCAACCGGTCCGTGCGGCCGTTGTTCTGCGAATCGGTGAGCAGGAATCCCAGGCCCATGGAGGAGCCCAATAGTTCCGCGGCCACCAGGAACAACCACGCCTGGGCCAGGGCCAGGCGCAGCCCGGAGATCACGGAGGGTAGCACTGCGGGCAACTGCACGGTGGTGAAGAGCTTGACCCCGCGCAGCCCGAAGGACCGTGCGGCTTCGATCAGGTGCCGGTCCACGTGGCGCAGCGCGGCGGACACCGTGGTGTACACCGGGAAGAAGGCGCCGATCGCCACCAGGGTCACCTTGGAGTTCTCCCCGATCCCGATCCACAGCAATAGCAGCGGCACCCACGCCAGGGACGGCACGGCGCGCAGCGCGCCGATCGTGGGCGAGCCGATGGCCCGCGCCCACGGGGAGAGCCCCAGCAACGCGCCGAGCAACAGCCCGAGCCCACTGCCGATCAGGAAGCCCACGATCACGCGCTGCGTGGAGATCCCCACGTGCAACCACAGGTCACCGCTGCGCAGCAGCTCCCATCCCGCGGCGAGCACCGCGGACGGGCGCGGCAACTGCACGGGGGAGAAGGTCCCGTTCGTGGAGAGGGTGTGCCACACGAGCACCAGCAGCACGGGCAGGACGATCCCGATCAGCCCCAGGGCCCAAGGAGTGCGCAGCGCGCTGGGACGCGTGCGGGAATCCGCCGCGGCAGGGGTGTCTGATGGGGCTGCGACGTCGCCGGGCGCCACCACGCCCGCCCCGTGGCGTCCGTCGTCGTCGGACAGTGTGGCCACCGCAGTGACGCCAGCTGCTTCGGAGGACGTGCCGCCCGGTGCTTCGCGGGACGCGCCGTCCGAGGACCGCGGTGCGGCGGAGGAGGTGTCGTGAGTGCTCATGAGGACTGCTTCCCTTCGATCACCTGGGCCACGGCGGCCGCATCGGCGTGTTGTGCGTAGTGCTGCTCCACGATGTTCGCGAGCGCCTCGTCCACGTCCTGCTGCGAGGAGACGTCCCCGGATTCCACCAGGATGGGCCCGACCCGCTCGAGCACCGCGAGCTGTTCGGGGCCCGGAACGGGGTCGATGTCCAGGTGGGTGCGCTGCCAGACCCGCCGGGCGGTGTCGCGATCGATGCTCGCGCCTTCCGCGAGGATCGCGATCCCCTCCTCCGGGTGCTGCAGCGCCCACTGCCGCGCGTAGGCGTACGTGTTCACCACGTCCTGCGCACCCGTGGGGTTCAGCTGCAGGAACACCTCCCGCGCGTTGAGGAACCCGTACGTGTTGAACTCCAACTGCCGGTGGAACAGCACGTCCCCCGCCTTCTCCGCGGCGGCCATCACGGGGTCCAGTCCGGACCATGCGGCCACCTGACCGGTGTCCAGCGCGGTGCGCCCGTCCGCGTGCTGCAGGTTCACCACGGTGACGTCCTGGGCGCTCATGCCCGCCGCGCCGAGGGACTGCAGAAGGAAGAAGTACGGATCCGTGCCCTTCGTCGCGGCCACGGACGTGCCCGCGAGATCCGCCACGGCGCGCACGGGGGAGTCCGGGGTGCGCACGAGCGCGGACCACTCGGGCTGTGAGAACAGGTCGATCGTCCTGATCGGCGAGCGGTTGGCACGCGCGAGCAGTGCGGCGGAACCTGCCGTGGAGCCCACGTCCACGACCCCGGCGCGTAGCGACTCGTTGGCCTTGTTGGAACCGGCCGAGTACACCCACGTCACGGTCTGGCCGTGGGCCTCGGCGACCTTCTCGAGCCAGCCCTTGGCCTTGATGATCAGGGACAGCGGGTTGTAGGTCGCGTAGTCCAGGTAGATCTCGTGCGCGGAACCGCCGGCCACACCGCGGCCCGGACCTTCGCCCTCCATGACGCATCCGCTCAGGGGCAGCGCCAGCGCGGACAGGCCGAGTGCCTGCAGTGCGCGGCGTCGGGACAACTGCGCCATGCGCTCAGCGCTCCACGCCGAGCAGGGCCAACAGGTGGGCGCGCAGCGCGGTGATCTCACTGTCCTCGCGGGAGCGCGGGCGGGCCAGCTCGGGGGAGATGATCTCGGCGATGGTCGCGGGGCCCGTGGCCGTTTCCCGCGCGAGCACCACCACGTGATCGGAGAGCACCAGGGCTTCCTCGACGTCGTGGGTGACCATGAGCACGGTCGTGGGATCGGCGCGGTGCACGTCCAGCAGCAGATCCTGCATCCTGATCCGGGTCAGGGCGTCCAGGGCCCCGAAGGGCTCGTCCAACAGCAGGACCCGCGGGTTCCGTGCCAGGGCCCGGGCGAGGGATGCGCGCTGTGCCATGCCCCCGGAGATCTCCGAGGGACGGTGATTCGCGTGGTGGGACAGGCCGACGAGCTCCAACAGCTGCGCCACCCGCCGCTTCCCTTCCCGGGCGGGAGTCCCGTGGGGCAGACCCAGTGCCACGTTGCGCGCCACGCTGCGCCACGGCAGCAACCGCGGTTCCTGGAAGCCGACGGCGCAGCGCGGGTCGATCTCGCGCACCACCGAGTCGTCAATCCGGACTTCGCCCTCGCTCGCCGTGCCGAGCCCGGCCACGGCGCGTAGCAGGGTGGACTTGCCGCACCCCGAGGGGCCCAGGACGGAGACGATCTCGCCCGGACGCACCGTGAAGGTCACGTCCCTCAGGACCTCGTGGACATGCGCTCCGTGGTGTGCGGGGAAGGACTTGCCGACCCGGTCGAAAGTGACCGCCGCGGCGTCGACGGCAGATTCCGGGCGCGTGAGGATATGGCTCAATTCATCAACTCCATCGTTCCTGGCATTAGCACCTTGCCCGCGTGGGGCTGGTTGCTGCGACGTCAACGAGCCAGGTCTCTCAGCCGCTCCGGATGGGAACCCCACCATTGAACGGGCCGGGAGCCCGCGGGTGCAAATCGTGTGACGCGCCGGGGCGCCGTCGTGACGTGCCGTAACCCGAGGTGTTTCCGAGGACCGGGGATCCCCGTTAGGATCGATGCCACAACGATCACGAGTGCCGACGTTTAGCCCTGGCTTGTCGGACGGCAACCCTCTCCCGTAGCGGGGTGCCCCAGGTGAGGATCGGGCCGCATGACACACCGCATGCGGCAAGTACGGCGCCACACAAGCGCGCTGGACCCGCAAGGTAGGCCGCCGTAGGTGGTGCACGGGGCGCGGGTCGTGTTCCTGCTGAGGGGCTGACCGAGATGAGCAAACGGATTTCCGTCAACGCGTTCGACATGACCTGCGTGGATCACCAGAGCTTCGGGTTGTGGCGCCACCCGCGGTCCCGGGCCACCGAGTACAACACCATCGAGTACTGGACGGAGCTGGCCAAGCTGCTGGAGCGGGGCAAGGTCGACGCCCTGTTTCTTGCGGACGTGGTGGGCATCTACGACATCTACAAGAACTCCGCGGCTCCGGCCGTGCGTGACGGGGCCCAGGTCCCGGTCAACGACCCGTTCATGCAGGTCTCGGCCATGGCCGCCGTGACCGAGCACCTGGGCTTCGGCGTGACGAGCGCGGTGACCTACGAGCAGCCCTACACCCTGGCCCGCAAGTACGCCACACTGGATCACCTCACCAAGGGCCGCGTGGGATTCAACGTGGTGACCTCCTACCTTCCGTCCGCTGCGGAGAACCAGGGCCTGCCGCGCCAGATTGAGCACGATACGCGCTACGAGATCGCGGAGGAGTTCCTGGACGTGTGCTACAAGCTTTGGGAGGGCTCGTGGGAGGAGGACGCTGTGGTTCAGAACCGTGAGACGGGTGTCTACGCGGATCCCACCAAGGTCCATCCCATCCGGCACAGCGGGGAGCACTTCACGGTTCCCGGAGCGGGGCTCACGGCACCGTCCCCGCAGCGCACACCGCTAATCTTCCAGGCTGGCGCGTCCTCGCGCGGGCAGGCGTTCGCGGGTAAGCACGCGGAAGCCGTGTTCATCGGCGGGTTGCGCCCGGACCTCACGCGTTTCGTGACTGACAAGATCCGCGACCGGGCTCAGGCCGAGGGCCGCAGCCGTGACGACGTCAAGATCTACGCGATGCTCTCCGTGGTCGTCGCGGACACGGACGAGGAGGCCCAGGAGAAGTACCGCGACTACCTGCAGTACGTGGACCTGGAGGCCTCCCAGGCGATCATCGGCGGGTGGTCCGGCGTGGACCTGTCCCAGTTCGACGAGGACGAGGCCCTGAACTACATCAAGACCGACTCCATCCAGTCCTTCCTGACCCCGTTCACGCTGCAGTCCAAGGACAAGCAGTGGACGCGCGAGGAGATCGCCAAGCACTGCGCCCTGGGTGGGATGGGTGCGGTCCTCGTGGGCTCCGCGCAGACCGTCGCGGATCAGCTCGAGACCTGGGTGGACGAGGGCGGCCTGGACGGCATCAACCTGGCCTACCACGTGAGTCCCGGTTCCTTCGAGGACTTCGTGGAGTACGTGGTCCCCGAGCTGCAGGCGCGCGGTCGCTACCGCACCGAGTACGAGGGCAACACCCTGCGAGAGTCCCTCTACGGCGAGGGCCAGCCGCGGGTCAAGGACACCCACCCCGCCGCGAAGTACCGCGGCGCGTTCGTGGGCGAGCCCTCCGTCGCGGACACGCCGTCCCGCGAGTTGGTGGGCTGACACCTCCCTCCGACGACGACGCCGCTCGCGCTCGGTCCCGCAGGTCCGGCAGGGCGGCGTCGTCGTCGGCTTCCCCGCCCGTTGCCAGGGCGGGACCCCCGTGTGAGAGTGGAACGCGTGCAACCCGGCTACGACCACTTGGCGAACGACTACGACAAGGCTTTTCCCGCTCCCTTCCAGACGGCGCTCGAACGGCGCGCGGTGGAGGCCTTCGCGGATCACGTCATCGCGGCAGGGGCGCCCGGCCCCGTGGTGGATGTGGGGTGCGGCACGGGGCAAGTCACGGCCGCGCTGTCCGAGCGGGGTCTGCACGTGGTGGGGGTGGACCCGTCCGAATCCATGCTGGGTATCGCGCGCGGATCTCACCCGGAGGTCACCTTCGAAGCCGGCGATGCGAATCCCACGTCGTGGGGTGGTGCGGTGGGGCCCGACCGCCGCGTGGCCGGCGTTCTTGCACGGTTCAGTCTCATCCACGTCCCACCCGCGCAGGTTCCCAGCATCCTGGACTCCTGGGCGGACATGATGGCACCCGGAGGGGTGGTCATGGTGGCGTTCCAAGCACTCGACGGAGGGCGAGCCGTGGTCTCGTTCGATCACGCCGTGGCCCCGGCGTGGCGTTGGCACCCGGACGTGATGGCGGATCACATGAAGCACGCCGGGTTCACGGAGGCCTGGCGCACCGTCAGTCGCCCGGACGCAGAACATCGCTTCCCCGAGTGCCACCTCTTGGCGACACGGTGACCTGATGGGCGGTCATTCCCCCACGGAACCGTCGATGCTCTCGCGCAACAGGTCGGCGTGGCCGCAGTGCCGCGCATATTCCTCGATCATGTGCGTCAGGACCCAGCGGGCGTTCATGTCCCCTTGGGTCCAGCGGGCATCCGGGTCCTCGGCCGTGGAACGAGCGACCATCCCGTCCAGCGGATGATCCGTGCGGGCGGCGAACCTGTCCCACTGCTCACGGGACGTCTCCACGGCGGAGGCCCACATGGACCGCAGTTCCTCGGGGCTGTTCGCAGCGGCCGAGTTCCAATCCCAGTCGGGGTCGTCGGCCCAGTCGATGTCATTCCACGGGGCGCACGGCTCCTGGCCCAGGAGGACGTAGCAGAACCAGTAGTCCTCGACGAACGCCAAGTGCTTCAGCAACCCGCCCAGGGTCATGGTCGAGGGCAGAGGTCGACGCTGCAGCTCAGCACTCGTCAAGCCGTCCGTCTTCCACGCGACCGTGGCGCGCAAGAAATCCAGGAAGCCCATGAGGGTCGTGACCTCATCAGCATGCTGGGGCGGCTCGGGCCTGGCGTCTTCTTCGGGCGTGAGTGAGCTCATGGCCAGAACACTAGTGGGCCCGGGGGGTGCACATGCCCGTCGTAGGGTGGAGGAAATGCCCGTGACCCGGAGGGAACCGTGGACGAGGACCTGCTCGGAGTGATCATGCTGTCGTTCAGCACGGTCCTGGTGTGTGTCGTGACCGTGGTGACCGTCAGGGCGGCGGCCGCCGGCTCGCTCGATCGCAACGGGACCGTGGGCATCCGGACCCGGTACACGCGCGCGTCCGACGCCGCGTGGTCCGCAGGTCACGCCGCGGCCCTTCCGAGGGTGCGGTGGTCCGTTCCCGTGGCCGTGTGTGCCGTGGTGGCGGCGATCGTGTTGCTCGTTCTGGGGCGGCCCGAATGGGGCATCGTCGCCGGGCTGGTGGGCGTGCTGCTGCAGGTCGCGGTGCTGGTGTCCGCCGTGGGGCCGGCCAACCGCGCCGCTCGGCGGGCCGCGCAAGAGTCGGCTCCAGAACCCCGCGCCTGAAACCGGGGCGCGTCAGCGGCGTCGTCGACGGCGCGGCGGGCGTAAGGAGGGGTCACGACGTGGCGCTCGCGGGAGGCCTTCGCCGGAACGGAGAGCGGCCGGTGCGGGCGGCCAGGCTGCGGGTCAGTGACTCGCCCCGAGCTCCACGAGCAGCACGCCGGCGGCGATCAGCAGGATCCCCAGCGCCATGACCCGGGTGAGCGGTTCCTTGAACAGGATGCGGCTCAGCACGGCCGTGAGGGCCACCCCGGCGGCGGCCCAGATGCCATAGGCCACGCCCAGTGCCATGCCGCGCGCCAACGCGTTGACCAGCAGGGAGAACGCAATGACGTAGCCGATCACCACGCCGATGAACCACCGCCGACGGCCCGCGGCGGCCACGCGGAGGCAGAGCGTGGCGCAGACCTCGCAGACGACGGCACCGATGAGGAAGACCCAGGCCATCACGCCGCCCCTTCGTCTTGTGTATGGGCCTTCTGTGCACCGATCTCGACGCACAGCACGCCGCCCATGATCAGCGCCAGGCCGGTGCCCATGAGGACCGTGACGGGTTCGTGGAAGATCACCGAGGACAACATGGCGGTGAGCGCGACGCCGGAGGCGGCCCAGATCCCGTAGGCGACCCCCAGGGGCATCCCGCGGCGCAGCACCAGCGTGAGACATGTGAAGGCCCCGGCGTACCCCAGCACCACCACGGCGTACAGGGCGGGTTGTTCCAGAGCCGCCTTGATGCTGAGCGTCGCGGTGACCTCCAGGAGCACGGCCCCGGCCAGGAACAACCAGGCCATGACGTTGCGCTCCCTCATGACGTCCGGTCCCGGCGGTGAAAAAAGGTGGGGGTGCCTGCGGGCACGGCGGCGGTACCGGGGTGGGAAGTCATCGCCGGTGAGCCTATCGCGGTGGCACCCGGGGCCATGCAGTGTGACCGGACGTCGTGTGGCGCTTGCCGCGACCGCGCGGGGCGCGCACGCGGCGTCGTCGTCCCCCGATGCGACGGGCACGGACCCGTGGACAACTCGCCCCGGCGGCCTAGAGTGGTGACACAGATTACATGGTAAGGCGATTTCCACACACGCTACGAAGGAGTAAACATGAAGGTTTTCGCGCACACGGAGCCGGGTGGAGCAGCCCAGGAACTCGAGGTGGAACGGCCCGAACTGGAAGGCTCCGCGGTCATGATCCGCGTGACCAACTCGGGGGTCTGCCACTCGGACGTGCACTGCCAGGACGGGTACTTCGACCTCGGCAACGCCGGGCGCTACGAACTGACCGCGGCGGGCGCGCAGTACCCCGTGGTGCTCGGGCACGAGATCGTGGGGGAGGTCGTGGCCGCGGGACCGGACGCCACGGTGACGCCCGGGGACACCAAGTACATCGTGTTCCCGTGGATCGGTTGCGGCGAGTGCCAGGCCTGTTCGGAGGACCGCGAGAACTACTGCAGCGGGAAGAAGCGCAACCTCTCGGTGCAGCGCCGCGGCGGCTACGCGGAGGAGGTCCACGTGCCGGACGAGCGCTACCTGGTGCCGCTGGGCGACATCGACCCGTCCTTCGGCGCCACGCTCGCCTGCTCCGGCCTGACCTCCTACTCAGCGGTCAAGAAGATCATGCCGCTGCCCGCGGATAAGCCCGTGGCCGTGATCGGCGCGGGCGGTGTAGGGCTGATGACCATTGCGGTGCTCAAGGCCCTGGGGCACGAGAACATCGTGGCCGTGGACATGAGCGAGGCCGCGCTGAAGAACGCCCAGGCGGTGGGCGCGTCCGCCACGGTGGCCGTGGGCGGCGAGGACCTCGTGGGCGACATCGTCCGGGCCGGCGGGGAGAAGATTGCCGCGGCCATCGACCTCGTCAACAACGGGGACACCTCCAACGCCGCGCTCTTCGCCATGGCCAACGGCGGGACCCTGGTCAGCGTGGGCCTGTTCGGGGGCCAGTACCAGTTCCCCACCGCGCTCACCGCGTTCAACCTGCTGAACATTCGCGGCAACTTCGTGGGCAGCCTGCCCGAGCTCAAGGAGCTCGTGAAGCTCGCCCAGGACACGGATCTGCCCAAGCCGCCGATCACGGAGCTCCCGCTCACCGCACAGGAGGTCAACTCCGCGCTGGACGGCCTGCGCAACCGCACGTTCAACGGCCGCGCGGTGCTCGTAGCGGGCTGATCCGCACCGGGCCCCGTGCCCACCGTGCACGACGACGCCGTCGCCACCCCGATCTCTGCGGGCGGCGACGGCGTTCGCGCACCCGGGCGAGGAACGGACACTCGCGCCCGCCCCGGGTGGGCGGCACCGAGGGGACGGACGACGCCGCGCCCGGCCCCGCGGCGTCGTCGTCCGGGGCGCGTCAGAGCAGGCCGGAAGTAAGGCGGCAGACGTTCTCCACGAACTTGCGCCCCAGCGAGCGTTTCTCCCAGGCGTCCAGGTCCAAGAGGGTGGAGTTGGCGCGGAACTGCCCCACGACGTCCTCCATCCGGGTGCGGAACGACTCGTCCACGATCAGGACGGAGACCTCAAGGTCCAGCGCGAAGGAACGCTCGTCCATGTTGGAGGAACCGATCACGGAGACGATGTCGTCCACGAGCACGAACTTGGCGTGCAGCACGGTGGGGGAGCTGTAGCGGTAGATCTCCACCCCGGCGCGCGCGAGTTCGGAGTAGTACGAGTTCTGGGCGTGCTGCGCGAGGAACTGGTCCGAGGTCTCACCCACGAACAACTGCACCCGTACGCCCGCCTGGGCCTCCGTGGTGATGGCGTGGAGCAGGGACTCGTCCGGGACGAAGTACGGGCTGGAGATCACTACGCGGTGATTGGCGTTGTAGATCAGGTGGTTGAACAGGCGCAGGTTGTTCTCGGTCTCGAACCCGGGCCCGGACGGCACCACCTGGGCGTACATGGGCCCGGCCGTGTGCTCGAGTGCGGCAGGGGTCTCGTCCAGCAAGAGGTCGTCGGTTTCCGAGTACCAGTCCGAGACGAACACCGCGTTCAACTCGGTGACTACGGATCCCGTGCCCCGGACCATGAGGTCCTTCCACTCGAGGCCCTTCCGCAGGTTCTTCTTCTTGTTGTAGGAGCGGTGGATGATGTTCTGTGAGCCCGTGTAGGCCACCTGGCCGTCCACCACCAGGATCTTGCGGTGGTTGCGCAGGTCCGGGCGCTGCCACTCACCACGCCACGGGCGGATGGGAAGCATGCGCCGCCACGGCACCCCGGAACGGTTGAACTGGCGGACCAGTTCCGCATACCCCGGGTAACCCAGGGACCCCACGTGGTCGATCAGGATCCGCACGCGCACACCTCGTTCGTGGGCGCGGATCAGGGCATCGAGCAGCTCACGGGAGACCTGGTCCACGGCCACGATGTAGAACTCGAAGTGCACGTAGTCCGTGGCGCGGTCCACGTCCCGGGCCATCCGGGCCATGGAATCGTGATTGTCGGTGAGAATCTCGAAGTCGTTACCGCCCACCATGGGCAGGGCACCCAGGTTCTGGTTCAGCTCCGCGGTGGTGCGCACCCATTCCGGGTACTCGGTGAGCTCGGGCCCCAGCGGGAGGCGCTCGGGGGTGTTCTCCTGGATCACGTGGTTCATCCGGGCCTGCTTGGCCATGCGTTTACGCGGTAACCGGGTGGAGCCGATCACCACGAACAACAGGAGCCCCGCGTACGGCATCAGGAAGATGGCGAGCAACCACGCGAGCGCCACGGACGGACGGCGCTGATGGGGGATCCAGCCCAGGGCCAGGATCTTCAGGAGCAGGTCCAGGACCGCCAGGATGATGAGGATCCACTCCGGCAGGGTGTCCGCGGGGAGCAGGTCGAAGGGTATCCAGGGGTACATCCGTGACCGTTCGTCAGGGGCGTCGCAGGTAGTAGGTGTCCTCCGAGCCCTCGGAGGGTCGTTTCACGAACCCGCAGCGCACGAGCACCCGGCGTGCCGGTTCGTGGTCGGCCGGGACGGAGCCGTGCACCGCACGGATCCCGGGGTCCTCGAATGCGCGGTCCACGAGCGCGCGCAAGGCCTCGGTGGCCAGCCCCTGGTTCTGGTGCTCCGGGACGATGGACCCCTTGACCTCCAGTTCGTGGTCCATGGCGGGTCCCGCGAACCCCGCGGCGCCAATGACCTGCCCCGAGCTGAGCCGGATCACGACGAGCAGGGCGCAGTCGCTCTCCGTGAAGAAGTGCTCACCGGCCTCGATCGCCTCCCGGGCCCAGTCCTCGTTCTCGGGGGTGGGGAAACCCGGCGCGAACTCGGGCAGTCGTGAGCCCCCGGCCACGGCCTCGAGTTCGTCCGGTGTGAACGCGCGCAGCTCCAACCGCTGCGTGCGCAACGGCTGCGGCGGAACCGGCCGCGGCATATCGTCCAACATGGCTCCCTCCGAGGGTTCTCGTGCTCTGGCCCCGGCCCGTCAGCCGAAGTGACGGGGCAGGGTTGATGCGTGGGCGGTCTTCAGCTCGTCCAGCGCCACCGTGAACTCGCCCTGGAAGTCCAGGGCCCCGGCCTCGGTGTCCACCACGCCGATCCGCGCGAACGGGTAGCGGCGCACGGTGCACATGTCCTGGAAGCGCACCTCCTCCGAGCGCGGCACGGCCACGACGGCGCGGCCCTGCGTCTCGGAGAACAACAGCGTGAACAGGTCCACGCCGTCCCGCTCGGCGACCTCACCGAGGCCGATCCGGGCGCCCACGCCGAAGCGCAACGCCATCTCGGCGAGCGTGGCCCCGAGGCCGCCTTCCGCGACGTCGTGCGCGGCGTCGATCATGCCGTCCCGGGACATGTTGATGAGCATGTCACCCAGGACGCGCTCGCGGGCCAGGTCCACGCGCGGGGGCAACCCACCCAGGTGGCCGCGCACGCGCGCCCACTCGGAGCCGTCCAGCTCGTCCGCGGTCTCGCCGAGCAGGTAGATCGCCTGGCCATCCTCACTCCAGCCCGAGGGCGTGCGGCGCGTGACGTCGTCGAACACGCCCATCATGGCAATCACCGGGGTGGGGTTGATGGCCACGCCGCCGGTCTGGTTGTAGAGGGAGACGTTACCGCCGGTCACGGGCACACCCACGGTCTGGCACCCGTCCGAGAGGCCGCGCACGGCCTCCGCGAACTGCCACATGATGTCCGGGTCCTCGGGGGAACCGAAGTTCAGGCAGTCGGACACGGCCACGGGGCGCGCGCCCGCGGTGGCCACGTTGCGGTAAGCCTGGGCGAGCGCCAACTGGGCGCCCTGGTACGGGTTCAGGCGGGTGTAGCGGCCGTTCGAGTCCGTGGAAAGGGCCACGCCCAGGTTGGTGCGCTCGTCCACGCGGATCACGCCGGCGTCATCCGGCATGGCCATGGCGGTGTTGCCCTGAACGTAGCGGTCGTACTGGTCGGTGACCCAGTCCTTGGAGCACAGGTTCGGGGAGGCCATCAGTTCCACGAGCGCAGGGCCGAGCTCCGCGCCGGACGGGCGGGCGGCGTCTTCCGGGGAGCCCGTGAAGTGGGCTGCCTGCAGGGCGTCCTGGGATTCGGGGCGCGCGTAGGGGCGTTCGTACACGGGACCGTCGTGGGCCACGGTGCGGGGGTCCACGTCCACGATGACCTCACCCTGGTAGTCGATGACCAGGCGGCCGGTGTCCGTGA
This sequence comes from Kocuria sp. CPCC 205261, assembly GCF_040981025.1. Lineage (NCBI taxonomy): Bacteria > Bacillati > Actinomycetota > Actinomycetes > Micrococcales > Micrococcaceae > Kocuria > Kocuria sp. CPCC 205261. The sequence goes on from NZ_JAVKPU010000010.1 coordinate 68,488, forward strand.
CCTCGCCGATCCACGAGTACTCCACGTCCCACTTGGCCATCACGGCCTCGAAGCCCGCGACCTTCTCGGGGGTGACCACGGCCATCATGCGTTCCTGCGACTCGGACATCAGGATCTCGCCCGGGGTCAGGGACGGATCGCGCAGCAGGACCTCGGTGAGGTCCACGCGCATGCCGCCGTCACCGTTGGACGCGAGCTCGGACGTGGCACACGAGATGCCCGCCGCACCGAGGTCCTGGATGCCCTCCACGAGCGAGCCCTTGAACAGTTCCAGGCAGTACTCGATGAGCACCTTCTCCGCGAAGGGGTCACCCACCTGCACCGCGGGGCGTTTGGAGGGCTTGGAGTCGTCGAAGGACTCGGACGCGAGCACCGAGGCGCCGCCGATCCCGTCCCCGCCGGTGCGCGCGCCGAAGAGCACCACCTTGTTGCCCGTCCCGGACGCGTTCGCCAAGCGGATGTCCTCGTGGCGCATCACGCCCACGGCGAGCGCGTTGACCAGGGGGTTGCCCTGGTAGCACGGGTCGAACTCCACCTCTCCGCCGATGTTCGGCAACCCCAGCGAATTGCCGTAGCCGCCCACGCCGGCCACGATCCCGTGCACCACACGCTGGGTGTCCGGGTGGTCGATCGCGCCGAAACGCAACGGGTCCATCACGGCCACCGGGCGGGCACCCATGGAGATGATGTCCCGCACGATCCCGCCCACGCCCGTGGCCGCACCCTGATAGGGCTCCACGTAGGACGGGTGATTATGGGACTCGATCTTGAAGGTCACGGCCCAACCGTCCCCGATGTCCGTGACGCCGGCGTTCTCACCGATGCCCACCATGAGGTTCTTGCGCATCTCGTCCGTGACCTTGTCCCCGAACTGGCGCAGGTGCACCTTGGAGGACTTGTACGAGCAGTGCTCAGACCACATCACGGAGTACATGGCCAGTTCCGCCGCGGTGGGGCGGCGGCCCAGGATCTCCTTGATGCGCTCGAACTCGGTCTCGTTCAGCCCCAGTTCCGCCCAGGGCAGCTCGGTGTCCGGGGTGGAGGCGGCGTGCTCCACGGTGTCCAGGTTGAAGTGGGTTTCGCTCATGACGACTACTAGATCCCTTTGCGAACGATGGGGCGTGCGGTGCCGGGCGGGCGCTCACGCGGAGGCATGGTGTGGGCCGGGTGCGGTTCCCCGAACTGGCCCGATGACGAACGGATGGGACGCCGCGGTCCTCGCTGCGGGCGAGCGCGGCGTGGACGGGTCAGCGCAATAGGTGTTCCAGGGCGGAGACGAAGACGTCCAGCCCGTCTGTTCCCTGGCGCATCTGGACCGGACCGGAGCCGGAAAGATCGGCGCCGAAGCCCGGTTCCACGGCGTGCTCGGGGTGGGGCATGAGTCCTACCACGTTGCCCCGCGCGTTGGTGATCCCGGCGATGTCGTTGCGGGAACCGTTGGGGTTGCCGCCCGCGTAGCGGAAGACCACCCGGTGCTCGGCCTCTAACTCGTCCAGGGTGCGCTGATCCGCGACGTACTGCCCGTCCTGGTTCTTCAGCGGCACCACGATGGTCTGGCCCTGCTCGAATCGCCCGGTCCACGCAGTGTCCGTGTTCTCCACGCGCAGCGCCTGGTCCCGACAGATGAACTTGAGCTGTTCGTTCTTGATCATGGACCCCGGCAGCAGGTGGGCCTCGGTGAGTACCTGAAAACCGTTGCAGATCCCCAGCACCGGCATGCCCTCCCGGGCATTGGCAGCGTCCACGATCCTGTCCATGAGGGGGGCGAAGCGGGCGATCGCACCGGCGCGCAGGTAGTCCCCGTAGGAGAAGCCACCGGGCAGGATCACGGCGTCCACACCGTTGAGGTCCTTGTCTGCGTACCACAGCGGCACCGCGGTGCCGCCGGCGATCTCGACGGCGCGAGCGGCGTCGCGGTCGTCGAGCGTGCCCGGGAAGGTCACGACACCCACCCGCACGTCCGCGAGTCGAGAATCGGTGGCGGGTTCGGAGAGGTCCGCCACGAGGGGCGTCTGCTCGGCCGTGAGGTTCTGGGCCACGCTCAGTCCTCCTCGGGGGCCACGGAGACGTTCACGACGTCCTCGATCACCGGGTTGGACAGTAGCTTCTCCGCGGCTTCGCGGGCCTGGGCGAGCACCTGCTCGTCCGCTTCGCCCTCGACCGTGAGTTCGAACCGGCGGCCCTGGCGCACCTCCGTGAAACCGCTGAGCCCGATCCGGGGCAACTCATTCGCGATCGCCTTGCCCTGCGGGTCAAGGATTTCCGGTTTGGGCATGACGTCAACGACGATACGGGCCATTTCCACTACTCCTGCGCTTACGGGCCAATCCTCGCCCATCCTATCGGCCCGCGGGTGGGCCGCGGGCAGACGGCAGAGCTGCCGTGCGCGGCCCGCAGGGGATGTTTCCGGACACGGGCGTCCCCTACGATGGAAAGTGTGCTGAGCGTCGGCCCGCCCGGGAGCCCTCCCGGTCACCGGGTCGGTGAAGCGCGAGAGCTCGCCCGGACCCGCTCCACCAGAGAGGACACTGTCATGGGATTCCCTGAACAACAGCAAGAGGCCCCCGGACTGCAGGCCGAGATGAACCCTGTCCCCGATTGCGGTGAGGACAGCTACCGCGGATCGGGCAAGCTCGAGGGCAAGGCCGCGGTTGTCACCGGTGGTGACTCCGGGATCGGCCGAGCGGTGGCTATCGCCTACGCCCGCGAGGGCGCGGACGTGCTGATCACCTACCTGCCCGAGGAGGAACGGGACGCCCGCGACGTCGCCCGCTACATCGAGGAGGCGGGACGCAAGGCCGTCCTGGTCCCCGGGGACCTGTCCGAAGCGGCGCACTGTCGTGCCGTGATCGCGAAGGCCGTGGAGGAGTTCGGCAAGGTGGACGTGCTCGTGAGCAACGCCGCCTACCAGATGACGCGCGAGAGCCTCGAGGAGATCCCCGACGAGGAGTGGGAGCACACCTTCAAGCTCAACGTGGGGGCGTACTTCTACCTGGCCAAGGCCGCCGTGCCGCACATGGCGCCGGGATCGGCGATCATCGGCAGTTCGTCGGTCAATTCGGACATGCCGGTCCCCACCCTGGCGCCGTACGCGGCGACCAAGGCGGCGATCGCCAACTTCTCGGCCAGTCTCGCGCAGTTGCTCGGGGAGCGCGGGATCCGCGTCAATAGCGTGGCCCCCGGGCCCGTCTGGACACCGTTGATCCCTTCGACCATTCCCGCGGAGCAGCTCGAGAGTTTCGGGGACGCGGAGCCCCTCGGGCGCGCCGGCCAGCCCGCAGAACTGGCCCCGGTGTACGTGTTGCTCGCGTCCGACGACGGTAGTTACGTTTCCGGGGCGAGGATCGCCGTCACTGGCGGCAGCCCGATCCTGTGACCCGGCCGCGCTGACGTCAGCGAGTCCTCCGGATGGCGGGTCGTGCCGTTCCCGCGGCGCGATCCGCCGTCCTCCCGTCCCGCCCCACGAGAGAAACGAGCCCCGTGAACGCAACCCCCGACCCCGCCGAGTCCCTGAACAAGGTGACCCGGCGCCGGGACGGCTACGTGGACCTGCGTTCCTACGCAGCCCTGGGTAACGGGCGCACCGTGGCGCTGGTGGCCCAGGACGGATCCGTGGACTGGTACCCCGTCCCGGACCTGGACTCCGCGCCGCCGTTCGCCAAGCTGCTCGACGCCGAGCACGGCGGGTGTATCGAGCTGCGCCCGGAGGAGGAGTTCGAGGTCACCCGGGAGTACGTCCCCGGGACCAACATCCTGACCACCACGTTCTCCACGGCCTCGGGGACCGTGCGGGTCACCGATTCCCTCAACATGGGGTCCACGGGGCAATTGCCGTGGAACGAACTGGCCCGCTCGGTGGACGGTGTGACCGGGAACGTGGCCATGGTGTGGCGGGTGGCCCCGGGCACCATGTTCAACACCGTCTCCCCGTGGGTCGAGATGATCGCGGGGGAGCCCGTGCTGCGCACGAACCGGGTGGGCATGGGGGTCCGCACCGACGATGCGGGGGAACCGCAGGTGGGGACCCAGCAGATCTCCGGGCGGTTCACCACGCGCCCCGATTCCGAGCACCTGCTCGCGGTGGTCGCCACGCACGATGAGCCCTTGCGCCTGCCCTCGCCCCGTGAGATCCGCAAGAACGTGGCCATGACCCGGGACACGTGGCGCCGATGGCGTGATCTGCTCGACTATGACGGTCCCTACCGCGCGGAGGTCGAACGCAGCGCCCTCGCGCTCAAACTGCTCAGCCACAGCCCGTCGGGGTCCGTGGCGGCCGCGGCGACCACGTCCCTTCCCGAGAACAGGGAGGGCACCAAGAACTTCGATTATCGCTTCGCGTGGATCCGTGACGCCACCTACACCCTGCACTCGCTGTTGCGACTGGGGGAGCAGGAGGACGTGCACGCGCAGGTGTCCACGATCCTGCGCCGGGCCCGGGCACAGACCCCCGACCTGCACGTCCTTAACCGCTTCGACGGCGAGGTCCCCGCCTCCGAGATGACCGAGTACGACGCCCCCGGGTGGCGGGGGATCGGCCCCGTGGTCTCGGGCAACGACGCCGCGGACCAGTTGCAGTTGGGCGTGTACGGGGACGTCTTCGACATCGCGCACCTCTACGTGGGCGGCGGCAACGTGTTGGACACCGCCACCGCCCGGATGTTCGCCGACCTCGCGGACGCGGTGTGCGACCTGTGGCGCCGCCCCGACTCCGGGATGTGGGAACTGCCTGAGCACCGGCACTACACGAGCTCCAAGCTGGGGTGTTGGCACGGCCTGGACCGGGCCGTGAAACTGGCCGAGGCCGGTCACATCCCCGGGTGCGTGGACCGGTGGCGCTCGGAACGGGAACGGATCCGGGAGTGGATCGAGACCGAGGGCTGGAGCGAAGAACGGGGCGCGTACGTCTGGTACCCGGGAACCGACGAGCTGGACGTGTCCGTGTTGCTGCATGCGATGACCGGGTTCGATCGTGGTCCCCGCATGTCCTCGACCATCGACGCCGTTCGGGAGGAGCTGGGCCGCGGTCCGCTCATGTACCGCTACAGCGGCATGGAGAAAGAGGAGGGAGCGTTCGTGGCGTGCTCGTTCTGGACCGTGGCGGCGCTGGCCACGGTGGGCCGCCGCGACGAGGCCGAGGAGCTCATGGGCCGCGTGCTTCCCCTCGCCAATGACGTGGGATTGTTCACCGAGATGATCGACCCGGAGGACAACTCGTTCCTGGGTAACTTCCCGCAGGCCCTCAGCCATCTGGCCCTGCTCAACGCTGCCGTGGCACTCGAGCAGGAGGCGCTCGAGTAGGACGCGCTGCAGCAGGGGACGACGAACGCCGAGGTCCGCTCAGTCGAAGCGCGCCACCACCCAGCCGTCCACTACATCCACGGCGGCCGCGGGGAGGTCCTTGGCCGGGTCGTGCGGCAGCTGCCGACCGGCGGCCATGGCCAGTCGCGAGCCCAGGAACCGGCCGTCCGGGCCGAACACCCAGTAGTGGTTGGGACACTCGAAGCTCTCGGCGCGCCCCGCGGCCTCCCGGCACACCGTGGCCTGCTGGTGTGGGCACGTGTTGGACAGCACGTGCAGCGCCCCGTCGGCATCCCGGGTCACGAGCACCGGGCCCGCGCTCGAGCGGGCCGTCACGAAGTCGAGGGGTTCCGCCACCGCGGAGACCACGGTGATCCGTTCCCATCCGTGGGCGGTTTCCCCGGGCCTCATGAACGGTCTCCGCGGGTCCGAGCGGTTCGGCCCTGCATGACGACGCCGCTCGCGCCGTCCCGTCCGACTGCTCCGGTCTGCGCCATAGCGCCGATGTGCCCGCCCGCTCCGGACTGCCTCGTCGCGCCATCATGCCCGGCCGCGCGGACGGGCACCGCGGCGTCGTCGACCCCGTCCAGGAGCCGCTCGACGGCCGCCGCCAAGCGCTCTCGCAGCCGATTACCCCGCTGCGCGAAGGCGCGCTGGCGCCGGACGTACTCGGCCTTGCCCTCGGGCGTCTCGATCCGCACGGGCTCGTACCCCCATTCCGTGAGGTCGTAGGGGGAGGCCTCCATGTCGGTCACGCGCACGTCCCACGCGAGGTCGAAGCAGTCCGCGAGCAGGTCCGAATCCACCGCGGGCAACAACTTGTAGGCCCACTTGTACAGGTCCATGCTCGCGTGCAGGCACCCCGGCTGTTCCATGCGGCGCTGTGACTCGCGCGTGGGCTGCAGCTCGTTGCGTTCCACGGCCTGGGGCTGGAAGAAACGGAACGCGTCGAAGTGCGAGCAGCGGATCCGGTGGGCCTCCACCACGTCGTCCGTCCCGGACGCCCCCAACCGCAACGGCGCGTCCTCGTGGCGCACACCGTTGCTCTGCGCGCGGTAGGCCATGGCCCACTCATGCAGCCCGAAGCAGTCGAACGTCCCGCTCCTGGCCAGGGTGTTCGCGAGGATCTCGCGGGTGAACCGCACCGCGGTGCCCCGCTCGGCCACGAATTCCTCCACCGCGACGACGACGCCGCTCATGCCCTCCCCCACGCCCGCCGCCTCGAGCTCCGCGGTCGTCGCGGGACGGTAGTGCTTCCAGCCCGCGCGCTCCGGGGCATCCAAGAGGATGACGCCGGGCGCAGGGTGCCACCGCGTGAACTGGGCCGGGGACAGCGTGTAGTACGTGAACAGGAAGTCCTCCACGGGATGCTTTTCCCCGCGGGACCGCCGGTCCAGGAACGGCCGGGTGTGGGGCGCCACCCGCTCCGCGTGCGCGTGCGCCCGGCGTGACCACTCCTCCCGGGTCAGCGCCTCATGCACTCTCGGCGTCCTGGGTGTTGTCGATCAACCGCTGCATCCCGCAGTTCAGCAACCGGACCTGTTGAGGGGACAACCGCAACCGGCGCATCATCTCCGGTTGCACGGCCTGCGCCCCGTCCTGCAGACGCGCGCCCTCCTCCGTGAGAGTTACGGCCAGGGCCCGCTCGTTGTGCGGATCGCGTTCCCGCGTGAGGTAACCGCGGGCCTCCAAGCGTTTGAGCAGGGGCGAGAGCGTTGCCGAATCTTGCATGAGCTGCTCGCCCAGGTCCTTCACCGTGCGCGGGTTGGTATCCCACAGCGCGAGCATCACGAGGTACTGGGGCAGCGTCAGTCCCAGGGGCTCCAGCACGGGGCGGTAGCTGTGCGCGACCCTGCGTGACGCCACGGACAGCGAGAAGCACAGCTGGTCCGCCAGGGACAGCGGATCCTCGACGGCGGATTCGTCCGAACCACCCAGGAAGTCGATGATCTCGGCGAGCCGGGGATCCTCGGACGGGTCCGAATCAGAACTCATGGATGAAGCCGGGGTCAGCGTCCCGTACCCCCGTACACCGTGGCGGTCTCGTCCGAGTCCAGACCGAACGCCGTGTGCACGGCCCGGACGGCCTCGTCGAGCTTGGCGATGGACGTGATGATCGAGATCCGGACCTCGGAGGTGGAGATCATGTCCACGTTGATGTCGCTCTCCGCGAGCGCCTCGAAGAACGTGAACGCCACGCCGGTGTTGGTCTTCATACCGGCGCCCACGAGGGAGAGCTTGCCCACCTCGTCGTCGTAGTCCAGGCTCGCATAGCCGATCTTCTCTTCGGCGGCACGCAGCAGGTTCATGGCCAGGTCACCCTGGGACTCGGCCAGGGTGAAGGACACATCGGTGAGCGGGTTCTCGCCGGTGGAGACGTTCTGGACGATCATGTCCACGTCCACCTTGGAGTCGGCCAGCAACCGGAAGATCCGCGCGGCGATCCCGGGGCGGTCGGGGACCCCCACGATGGTGATCTTGGCCTGGCTGCGATCATGAGCGATGCCGGCGATCAGCGGCTGTTCCAAGGGGATCTCCTTCTGCGGCGTGAGGTTCTCGTGCGGGCTGGGGATGACCATGGTGCCCTCGTTGTGACTGAAAGACGAACGGACGTGCAACGGCACGTTGAAGCGGCGGGCGTACTCCACGCAGCGCAGGTGCAGGATCTTGGCGCCGTTGGCGGCGAGCTCAAGCATCTCCTCGGAGGAGACCCGGTCCAGTTTCTGGGCGGTGGGGACGATGCGGGGGTCCGCGGTGTAGACGCCGTCCACGTCCGAGTAGATCTCACACACGTCCGCGTCCAGGGCGGCGGCGAGCGCCACGGCGGTGGTGTCCGAACCGCCGCGGCCCAGCGTGGTGATGTCCTTGGAGGAGCGGTTGACGCCCTGGAACCCGGCAATGATCGCGACGTTGCCGTGGTCGAGCGCCTCACGCACTCGGAGGGGGCTGACCTCCACGAGCTTGGCCGCACCGTGGGCGCCGTCCGTGATCATTCCGGCCTGGGATCCGGTGAAGGACTGCGCGGGAACGCCGAGGTCGGAGATGGCCATGGCCAACAGGGCCATGGAGATGCGTTCCCCGGAGGTCAACAGCATGTCCAACTCGCGAGCCGGTGGTTTGCGGGCCACCTCACCGGCGAGGTCCAGGAGGTCGTCCGTGGTGTCACCCATCGCGGAGACGACCACGACCACCTGGTGGCCGGCGTTCCTGGTCTCGGCTACTCGCCGGGCGACCCGGCGGACACCGTCGGCATCGGCGACCGATGAACCGCCGAACTTCTGGACAATGAGGCTCATACATTCCTCTCACAGGCAGGCACCCGGCCCGAACGCACGGGCGGTCTCGCGGGATCAGTGATCCATGCTATCCGCTCACCCGTGGCCGCACGGAGTCGAGCGGACATTCGTGGACACAAAGAGGGACGCGAATGTTACGGGCCTCAGCGGGCCTCGGAGACCACCGTGCGTCCCTCGAAGGCCCTGCCCAGCGTGACTTCGTCGGCGTATTCGAGGTCACCGCCCACGGGCAGCCCCGAGGCCAGCCGGGTGACCCGGATACCCAGCGTTTTCAACATCCTGGTGAGGTACGTGGAGGTGGCCTCGCCCTCCAGGTTGGGGTCCATGGCCAGCACGATCTCGTGAACTGTCTCGTCCGACAACCGGGTCATCAGTTCGCGGATGCGCAGCTGATCCGGTCCCACACCCTGCAGCGGCGAGATCGCGCCGCCCAGCACGTGGTACAACCCCCGGTAGCTGCGGGTGCGTTCGATGGCCATGACGTCCTTAGACTCCTCCACCACGCAGATCACGCTGCGGTCCCGGCGGGCGTCCCGGCAGATCGCACACTCCTCCTGCTCTGTGACGTTGCCGCAGATCACGCAGAACGACACCGAGGTCTTCACCGTGGTGATGGCCTCCACGAGCTGCTGGACCTCGTCCTTGTCCGCGTCCAACAGGTGGAAGGCGATGCGCTGCGCGGACTTGGGGCCGATACCCGGCAACCTCCCCAGCTCATCGATGAGGTCCTGGACCGGTCCTTCGTACACCGTGCTCCTTCATTGTCGTGTTCGTGATCAGCCGGGCGATGGGCCCGGTCACTGATCCGTTCCGTGGGCGTGCTCGTCGATGAGCATGCCGCCCAGGATGCGCTCGATGGCCGCCCGCCCGTACAGGGACGAGTCCTCGAGGGATTCGTCGTCCGCGCCCGGGACGAAGTTCTCGTCCTCCATGCCGGGGCTGCGCGAGGTCGGGGGCGCGATGTCGGTGGAGCGCCGTTCCGCCGCGGCAATCGCTTCCGCGTGGCGCTCTCGCCAGCTCGGGCGGTTCCCGCCGGGGCGGGTGTCGCCGTTCTCGCGAGGGACGACGCCGCCGGGGCGGGTGTTCCCGCGCCCGCCGTGGTCGGGACCGGGACCCGCCGGGTTGTCGCCGCCGGGGCCGTTCCCGCCCTGGGCCCTACGATCCCTCGCGGGCGACGGCGCTCGGGGCACGGGTTCGTCGTACATGTCCGCCGGGGGGTCATCCTCCGGTGGGGGCGGCGGTTCCTCCGGGCTCCAGTACTCCGGGCCGCGATCCCGCGGCTGCGGGGCACGGAAGGAAGGAGCACCGGATGCGGGATCCTCGGGCACGGAGCCGTCGCGCACGGAACCATCCCGCATGGAACCGTCACGCATGGACAGATCGGGTCCGCTCGTCCCGGCCCCGGAATCGTGGGACTTGAACGCCGCGGAGTCATCGGAAGCGGGAACATCCGACCCGGGGCCATCCGACGCGGGGGCACCGGGGGTCCACGAGGTCGCGCCGACGTCCGCGGAGTCACTGTCACTGCCCAAGCCCTCACGAGACGGAACCGAGGTGGAATCGCCGGTGCCAGCGCGGTCGTCCGCCGGGGAATCCGTCGCTCGGTGGGCATCGTCCCTGGAGGAGTCGCCCACGGAGCTATCGGACGTGTCCGGATTCTGGTCCGAATCATCACGCGTGGGCGCCGCATTGGCGGTGTTCGACGTGGAATCCCCGCCGCTCGGTGCGGCGAAACCCGGTTGGGGAATGGAGGCCACGGACCACGAGGTGACGGGTTCGTCGTCGTCCGGGGCGGATGCGGGCGCCGAGTGCGACGAGGACGCGGGCACGGAGGACCGGTCAGTGCCGGATGTGGAACGAGAGGCGGAATCGGGCATGGACCGCGACTCGCGTTCCGGTGTCGGTTCACGGTCGGGCGCGGGAGGATTGCCCCGACGACGATTGACCCCGAAGCCCTCCGGCTCGCGGAAATAGTCCGGTTGGTCGGAGGATCCGGCCTGGCCCGAGGCGTTCAGCCTGGTGTCCCGCCCGGTGGGTCCGTCGCCGCGAGATGCACCGGTGTCTCGCCGTGAGCCGGATCCGTACCCAGCATCAGCGCCGTCATGCGAGTCCGAGCCCTGACGGGGTCCGGGGCCGTACTGTTGGCCGTGCTCCGAGGCGGAATTGTCGCGTTGATAACCCCGGTCCTGCTGCGATCCGCGATCCTGCCGGGATCCCTGAGCGTTCTGGGGCCCGCCGCCCCGGGGCGCGGGGCGATCTCCCCGATAACCCTGTCCACCGCCGCCGTCCCGCCCGGGACCGGGCCCGGTGCCACGGCCCGCGTTCGACGGCGGACCACCCGCACCCGGGGTGTCCTGCCGGCCGCGTGTGTCACCGGGGCGCACTGCTTCCACTGCACAATCCAACCCCACCACGCTCTGGATGGCATTACGGACGTCCGCCTCGAAGCGGGGGAAGTTCAGGAGGTCGCCGTCGTTCTCGAACGCGATCCGCAGAGTGCGGTTCTCGAACGAGATGGGCGTTCCTCGCACGGTGATGGCCCAGGCCACGCGGCGGATCTCCGCGAGCGCGGACACGATCTCGGGCCACGAGGAACGCAGCAGTTCCAGTTCACCGCTGGTGACGTCGCTCGGGGCGGCCTGCTCCTCGGACGCCTGCGGGGCTTGCGGCTGGTGGTCATCGTGTGGCGCGACGTCACGGCGAGGCTCCCCCTGCGCGTACTGGCGGGATGCGTCGTCGTCAGGCCGCTGGGACCCGTACTGGTTCGACGTCTCCCGTTGCTGCATGCGTGCCGAGACATCGGCTCCCGCGTCCTGTGACGCGGGGGAGCGGGTGTCGGTCGTGCCGTCCGCGGGCGGGTGCTGGGCGTCGGGGCCGCGCTCGCCTTCCGGAACGGGATCCGCAGCGGCGGGGTGGCTGCTGCCCTCGGGCTGTTCGGACTCGTCCTGCGGGTCCGTGGGTTCCTGGACGTCCGGGGTCTCCTCCGCGGGGCGACCCGTTGCGGAACCGTCCGCGCCGTCCGCGGCGGACCCGTCCGGGCGCACGGGCTGCGACGGGGCAATGGAGTCCGTCGCGGCGTCGTCGCGCTCGGGTGGCATCGGGGAAGGTACCCCGGCGGATTCCGGTGCGGGGGCGTCGTACGACGCGGGTGCCGGCGCGGCGGTGCCGGATTGCTCCGGAGATGTGGGCTCCTGGCTTCCGCGTGCGGTCGGTTCCACCGCGGGGGACGACGACGCGGCGTCGTGCGCCGTCGTACGAATTCCGGTGCCTCGAGGAATGCTCAGGCGGCGTTCCAAACGGTCCACCCGGGACGTGATGCCGCGCGTTGTGTGATCCGCCGAGGGCAGTAGGATGCGGGCGCACAGCAGTTCCAGGTGCAACTGCGGGGAGGTGGCCCCGGTCATCTCGTTGAGGGCCTCGTTGGTGATGTCCGCGGAGCGGGAGAGCTCGGCCGCGCCCAGCTGGGTGGCCTGGTTCCGCAACCGGTTGATCTGGTCCGTGGGCATCCCGTGCAGGATGTTCGCGGCGGAATCGGGGACCGCGTTGACCACCACCAGGTCGCGGAAGCGTTCGAGCAGGTCCTCCACGAAACGGCGGGGGTCCTGCCCGGTTTGGATGACGCGGTCCACGGACGCGAAGACCGTGGCGGCGTCGCCGGCGGCGAAGGCGTCCACGACGTCGTCGAGCAGGGCCGCGTGCGTGTAGCCCAGCAGGGCGACCGCGAGATCGTAGGTGATGCCGCCGTCCTCGGAGCCGGCCATGAGCTGATCCAGGACGGAGAGCGAATCACGCACCGAGCCGCCGCCGGCGCGCACCACGAGGGACAGCACGCCCGGTTCGGTGGTGACGCCCTCCTCCTGGCACAGCTGCTCGAGGTAGCGCATGAGCGGTTCCGGGGGAACGAGGCGGAAGGGGTAGTGGTGCGTGCGCGAGCGGATGGTGGTGAGCACCTTGGAGGGCTCGGTGGTGGCGAAGATGAACTTCACGTGCTCCGGCGGTTCCTCCACGATCTTCAGCAGGGCGTTGAAGCCCTCCCGCGTGACCATGTGGGCCTCGTCGATGATGAAGATCTTGTAGCGGTCCCGGACGGGGGCGAACGTGGCGCGTTCCCGCAGGTCACGGGCATGATCCACGCCGCCGTGGGAGGCCGCGTCCATCTCGATGACGTCCAGTGAGCCGGCACCGTCCCGGGCCAGATCCTGGCAGGACTCGCAGTGACCGCACGGTGTGGCCGTGGGCCCTTCCGCGCAGTTGAGGCAGCGGGCCAGGATGCGCGCGGACGTGGTCTTACCGCAGCCGCGCGGACCGGAGAAGAGATAGGCGTGATTGACCCTGTTCTTGCGCAGCGCGGTCATCAGGGGCTCGGTCACGTGTTCCTGACCGATGACATCCTGAAAGGTCTCCGGGCGGTAGCGGCGGTACAGGGCGGTAGTCACGTATGAAACCTTAGCCGGGGACCCGGACGCGCACAGCGCGCTCGCGGGGGTGGGGAGCCGGGTACGAAAAGACCCCCCGTGCACCCGCCAGAGCCCATATACCCTTGCTACCTTCCGGTCCTGGGGGAGTTTTACGAGATGGCGCCACACGAGGGGCTGCCCCATACTTTAGCTCAAGCCGGCGAGGAGTTCGAACCGGGCGGTGCCGTCCAGGATCGTGCGATGAAGTGGGCCCGATGCAGTTCGTGGTCGCCGTGACCGGTTCCCCGGCTAACTAACTGGCGCAGGAGCAGTTGCGCGGCGTGGGTGCCCCGGCGGCGGGCTCGCCGGTCGATGGTAGTCAGCCCGAAAGTCCCACCAATGGGATGGGCGTCGATGCCGATGGCTGACAGGTCCCGAGGGACATCGAGACCCAGGTCCCTCGCCGCGAGAATGGCACCGGTCGCCATTTCGTCGCTCGCGGCGAAAACGGCAGTGGGTCGTTGCTCCGGCTCGGCGAGCAAATTCTTGATCCGCTGATAGGCCCCCAGGAACGTGAAGTCCGAAACGAGTTGGTTCCGCTCGTGGATCGGCAGCCTCGCAGTTGACGTCGCTCGTTCGAAACCGCGGCGTCGATCACTGGACATGGGGAACGAACGGCCGGCCTCGGCAGGCCCCCCGACAAAGGCGATACGGCAGTGTCCCAACTGGATCAAGTGATTGGTCGCGCGCAGTCCCGCATCCAGATCGTCCACGCTGATCGTGGGGGCACCCTCGAGGGAACCCCCGATCCCTACCAAAGGAATACCGGCGGAGAACAAGTGTTCGGTTTCCCTGGGCGTCAATCACAGCGAGACCACGGCGGCAGCGGCTAAGCGTTTGCGGAGCAGGAAGTCGATGAGCACGCTCTGGCGGGAGGTCTCGCCCTGCAAGTTGTACAGGGCGGCGTCGTACCCGGCTGCTGTCAGTGTGCTCGCGATGCCGTCGAGGACTGTGGCGAAGAACCATCGATCCACGTAGGGCAGGACGACGCCGATATTCCGGCTGCGCCCGCTCGCGAGACTCGATGCGTGATAGGACGCCACGAACCCGAGTTCTTTGGCGGCGGCCTCAATGCGGCGTTTCGTCCCCGGGGAGACGGGCCTCCGGCCCGTGAGTGCGCGCGAGAGGGTCGCCGTGGATATCCCCACCTTGGGAGCCACGTCCTGCAAGCGGGGTGGCCCCTGCTGCCGACGCGGTGCCGACAGTTCTCGGGCGATCATGGGCGTGCCTCCGCATCGAGGGGCGAGTACCAGCGTGGTTCCTCATGGAGCACGTGGTGGGGCGGTGGATGAGCTGCGATGCGAGCCGCCACCGCCGCATGCGCCAATTATGGCCCGAAAACCCTCCACGGTGGACGGGTCTCGGACCAACGTGTGGTCCCTCCCTACCTGCGGTCCTGGCCAGTCTTTTTGGGAACGCTTGCTCCTGCCTTCCGACATGTCATCGCAACAAAACGCTGATCACCACCCCTGTGAATGTAATCGCTTATATTGGTGAGGTCTGTCACTATCGCATTCTGGTGGTGACGCCCGACAGTCTCCTCGTGACATGTCGGAACTCCCCGAGACGGGGACTCTGAAAGGAATCTCAGCCCATGGCCGCCGTAACCTTCGACCACATAACGTGTCAGTACCCGGGCGCCGAGCGCCCCTCCGTGACCGATCTGAACCTCGATGTCGCGGACGGGGAGTTCCTGGTCCTGGTCGGTCCCTCCGGATGCGGCAAATCGACGACTCTGCGCATGCTGGCCGGACTCGAGGAGGTCACGGACGGCACGATCCTGATCGGTGACCGTGATGTTACGGATGTCCCGTCCCGTGATCGAGACATCGCCATGGTCTTCCAGAACTACGCCCTCTATCCGCACATGACGGTGGCGGAGAACATGGGCTTCGCGCTCAAGATCGCCAAGGTGAGTCCCGAGGAACGGCATCGTCGGGTCGAAGAGGCCGCGAAGATCCTGGACCTGACGCAGTATCTCGATCGCAAACCGAAAGCGCTCTCCGGTGGCCAGCGGCAGCGCGTCGCCATGGGACGCGCGATCGTCCGTTCACCGCAGGTGTTTCTCATGGACGAGCCACTGTCCAACTTGGATGCCAAGCTGCGTGTCCAGACGCGGACCCAGATCGCGTCCCTGACCCGTCGGCTGGGTGTGACCACGGTGTACGTGACCCACGATCAGGTGGAGGCCATGACCATGGGTGACCGGGTGGCTGTGCTCAAGGACGGGGTGCTCATGCAAGTGGACACCCCTCGCAACCTGTACGACCGACCGAACAGCGAATTCGTGGCGGGCTTCATCGGGTCCCCGGCCATGAACCTGTTCCGAGCCCCGGTTTCCGCCGATCATGTGGAGTTGGGCACGCTTTCTCTGCAGTTGTCCTCCGCCCAGCAGGAGGCGGTGACCGATCATCAGGTCACCGTCGGAATCCGCCCGGAGGACCTGTCACCCGCAGCGGAAGGGACGGGGGTCCCGATCACGGTGGAGGTCGTTGAGGAACTCGGCGCCGATGCATACGTGTACGGCCAACTCGCCCCGCTGACAGCCGCCACGTCGGTGGTACGGGTGGATCCGTCCGCACACGCCGCGGACCACTCCATCGATTCCGAGGAGGAAGGGGCCGATGGGGGCGCCAGCCCCATCGTGGTTCGGACGGACGGCCGCACGCCGCCGAGCGCCGGGAGCACCCTGTGGGTCGCTCCCGATCCCGAGCGCATCCACCTTTTCGATGCCGCGACCGGAAACCGGTTGCCCTCGTGAGCCCCGTGCGACCCGGTGGGCGTGCCGGACGACGGACCCGAACGAGAGATGAGGACAAGCCCATGAGACGCACGCGGTGGGCAGCCGCTCTGGCTGGTTGCGCTCTGCTACTGGCCGGGTGTTCGAGCGTACCCACAACAGGGGTGGCGGGGCTGGGCGGAGGGCCGGGGGAGGTCACCATCCAGGCCGGTGACGACGAGATCCCCGCGCTGCGTGAGATCGCGCAGGAATACACGGCCGACACGGGTGTGAACGTCCGGTTCATCGAGCGCGAGATCAACGCCCAGGCCATCTCGAACTTCATCTCCCAGAGCCCCACGGGTCAAGCTCCGGACATCATCGTGTCACCGCACGACAACCTCGGACAGTTGGCGGCCAACGGGGTGGTCGCCCCCGTGGAGCTGGGGGACCGGGGTGAGGAATTCACGAAGAACGCGCGGGACGCCGTCGTCTACAACGGAGTCAGCTACGGGGTGCCCTACGCCGTGGAAAGCGTGGCCCTGGTGCGCAACAATGCCTTGACCACTGATGATCCCGCGACCTTCGACGAACTGCGCGCCGAGGGCCATCGGCTCATGGACGAACGCGGCATCAAATACCCCTTCACGGTGAGCCAGTCACCCGATGCCGGGGATCCCTATCACCTCTACCCCCTTCAGACCTCGTTCGGTGTGGAAGTGTTCCAGCGGGGCGCGGACGGTGAGTACTCGAACGCGCTGGCCATGGGTGGACAAAATGGTCACGAGTTCGCCCGCTACCTGGCGGAGCTGGGGCGCAGCGGTGACCTCAGGACGTCCATGACACCGGACATCGCAAAAGAATCCTTCATCTCCGGGCAATCCGCCTTCCACATCGCGGGCCCGTGGGAGCTCGGCGACATCGAAGCCGCGGGTATGGACGTGACCGTTCTTCCCGTCCCGTCCGCGGGTGGGAAGGAAGCACGCCCGTTCGCCGGAGTCCAGGCGTTCTTCGTCAATGCGAACGCGGCGAATCCCGTGGCCGCGCAGGACTTCGCGACCAACTACCTGACACGCTCGGAATCACAGACTGCGCTCTACAAGAGCACGGGGCGGCCACCGGCCAGCAAAGTGGCCATTGACGGTATGCAGGGTGACCCGCTGCGTTCCGCCTACGCAGAGAACGCCACCAAGGCACTGCCCATGCCCGCCATCCCCGCGATGGGCGCAGTGTGGTCTTTCTGGGGAACCACCGAGAACGGAATCGTCAACGGCAACGGGGACCCGATCGAGCTGTGGGATCGCATGATCGCCAATATCGAAGGACAGATCCAATGAGCACGACCCCCGCCCGTCCAGTGATCTCTCCGACGGAGAGGGACTCAGCAGGTGACGGCCGGCCGGAGTCACCTCCGAGCATCCGGCATTCCCACTCGCGCGGCTTCGGCATGGGGTTCGTGATCAAGCTCGTGCTCATGGCCCTGATCAACGCCTTCGGGCTGTTCGGCATCCTGTCCGCATGGGCGGCCGAGAGCTGGGGCATCCTGGTGTTCCTGCTCCTGGCCCTGATCGCGGCGGACCTCGTGTACTTCCTACCGACCCGCAGGATGCTCCCGGCTAAGTACCTCTATCCCGGGCTGATCTTCCTACTGGTCTTCCAGATCTTCGTGGTCCTCTATACCGCGGCCACCGCGTTCACCAATTACGGTGATGGTCACAATTCCACGAAACAAGCGGCCGTCAATCAGCTGACCCGTACGTACGAACAGCGGGTGGCGGGTGGTCAGGAATATCCGGTCTCGGTGCTCAATGCGGACGGTGACCTGGCTTTGGCGACCGTGCAGGACGGCCGGGTTCTCGTCGGCTCCGCACACCAGGCGCTCAGCCCGGTCGAGGGTGCGACCGTGACGAACGGTGCCATCGATGCGGTCCCCGGTTACGACATCCTCGATTACGGGCAGGTCACCGCGGCGCACGAAGCGGTCATGGACCTGCGAGTCCCGGTCTCCGATGATCCGGCCGTCGGCGCGCTGCGCACCGATGACGGCCGCACTGCGTATCCCTATACGCCCACGTTGGTCTACGACGAGCAGGCCAATGCCATGGTCTCGGACGACGGGACCGTGTACGCGGACAACGGGCAGGGAGCCTTCGTCAGCCCGGCGGGAGAAGAGCTGCGTCCCGGGTGGCGGGTTTTCGTGGGGCTGGACAACTTCGCGGCCATTTTCGATCCCGCCATCCTTGGCGGGCCGTTCGTTTCCGTCACCCTCTGGACCTTCGCCTTCGCGATCCTCTCGGTGGCCCTGACGTTCTTCCTCGGTCTGTTTCTGGCCATGCTGTTCAATGACAAGAACCTCAAGTTCCGTAACGTCTACCGGGCCATCATCTTCTTGCCTTACGCCTTCCCCGCGTTCCTCTCCATCTTGATCTGGGCGGGGCTGCTCAACGCCGACTTCGGTTACATCAACCAGGTGCTGCTGGGCGGGGCGAACATCCCGTGGTTGGACAATCCGTGGCTGGCCAAGGCTTCACTGTTGCTGGTGAACCTGTGGTTGGGGTTCCCCTACATGTTCCTGGTGACCACCGGCGCGCTCCAGTCCATCCCGTCGGAACTCTATGAATCCGCGGACATGGATGGTGCGGGAGTCGTCCAGAAGTTCCGCTCGATCACCCTACCGATGCTCATGGTGGCTGTGGGACCCCTTCTGATCGCTTCCTTCGCCATGAACTTCAACAATTTCAATGTCATCTATCTGCTCACCGGCGGCGGGCCCCAGGACTTAGAATCCACGACGGGAGTGGGGGCCACGGACATCCTGATCTCGTTCGTCTACAAGATCGCCTTCGCCGGCGGTGCCAACGACTATGGAGTTGCCTCCGCGCTGTCGATCCTCATCTTCATCATGGTGGCGGTGGTCTCGGCACTGACCTTCCGCCGCAGCAGGGCACTCGAGGAGATCAACTGACATGTCCACATCACGAGTCTCGAACGTCGCCTCCAGGAAGCCAGGGTCCCGGTCACGGCTCAGTGCCGGACAACGGTTCGCCCGTGGGGGATGGAAACACGTGGCCGCAGTCATCGCGTGCGTCTTCGCCCTGTTCCCCCTGGTCTACGCGCTATCGGCCTCGTTGTCGCCCACGGGGTCCTTGTTGGGATCCAATGACCTCTTCGCGGAGATCACTGGCGCCAACTACCGAAACCTTCTTAACGATCCACAGAACCCGTTCTTGACATGGTTCGGAAACTCCATGTTGATCTCGTCCATCACGGCTGTGGGCACGGTTCTCATGGGCGCGGCAGCTGCATACGCCTTCTCCCGGTTCAGGTTTAGGTTCCGCAGGGGCGGTCTGATGTCCCTGTTGATCATTCAGATGTTCCCGCAGTTGCTGGCCTTCGTGGCAATCTTCTTGTTGCTCTTCAGTATTTCCGAGGTGTATCCGTTCCTGGGGCTCAATTCCCGCATGGGTCTGGTCGCGGTCTACCTGGGGGGCGCGTTGGGGGCGAACACCTTCTTGATGTACGGCTTCTTCAACACCATTCCGCGTGACCTGGACGAAGCTGCGACACTGGACGGCGCGTCACACTCCCAGATCTACTGGACGATCATCCTTCCCCTGGTCACACCCATCCTCGTGGTCGTGGGCATGCTGTCGTTCATCGCGTCCTTCTCGGACTTCCTGTTGGCTCAAATCGTGTTGCAGGACCCGCAGAAGTACACCTTGGCCGTGGGCTTGTACCAATTCGTCTCCGTACAGTTCGGTGAGAACTGGGGAGTGTTCACCGCAGGCGCCATCCTGTCGGCGATCCCCGTGGTGCTGCTGTTCCTTTTCCTGCAGCGCTACATCGTCTCCGGTCTCACCGGAGGGGCCGTGAAGGGGTAGTTCGGGGGCTCACGACGTCGCTGGGCCCGCCGCGGGCGGCTCACTTACTTCATCGATTCGCGTCCGCCCGCCCAGTTCCGTTATGCTGATGGCCGCACGTTACCCACGTATGTGGGGCTCGTGCTTGCTTGGAGGATTCGCCTAGCGGCCTATGGCGCACGCCTGGAACGCGTGTTGGGTTAACGCCCTCGGGGGTTCAAATCCCCCATCCTCCGCGCTGTGATCGACGAAATGCGCCCCGTGTCAGCACGGGGCGCATTTCTCGTTTGTGCACTCTGGCCTGTGGGGGTGGGCCCCCCGTCGAACCTCGTGTCGAATTGCTCGTGGAGTAAGAGCAGCCTCGCGTGCGCCAGGCTGCTCTTACTCCACTTAATTTTCACCATCGGAGGTGGGGAGAGAGGGTCCCACCACCCGAGGCGTCAGCGCTTCGGCGTGAACGACGTGGAGCACTTCCACGTGGTCTTGCCCGAGGTGGCGACGACGTCCACGACCACCTTGCGGTTCAGGGTGGCCCGGCCGATCGAGTAGGTCGTCACGGCGGTGCCCTTGGTTGAGGCGACCGCGGTCTTCTTGGTCGTGGTGGTCTTGTACTTGGCCGTGGTGGTGACGTTGGCGCGTGCGCCCACCTGGGAGACCTTCACGGAGGTCTTGGTGTACTGGCGGGGCTGCGTCACGGACATGCTGGCCTTGCACGGCTTGACCACGGCGGCCTCCGCCGGTGCGGAGGAGCCCACGGCAACGGTGCCGGAGGCGAGGAACAATGCGATGAGCCCGGTCGTGACCGAGCGGCGGATGGAGGTTGCGGCGGACATGCGCGGATCCTTAGTTAAGGGTGAGGAACCTCGTGGCGGGCGTGTGATGACAGCTCCGCCGGCCCGTGCGGTACTCACCGATCAAGGGGGTGAGCACATCATAGGAACAGGAATGACCCCTGAGTAATATCCGCCGAATAATTACGATCGCACATGTCTGCGCGGATCCGTCACCGGTTCGCGAGGCCCCGGCACTGGTTGGTCAGCCCGGTCATCTTGCCCTCGACCGCTTGCATGGGGTTGTTGCCGTTCTCGAAGTTGCACAGCACCTGCTTCATGCCGCGCAGGTTACCGCTGAGCTCCTGCGGTGCCGCTGAGCGCGGCCGCGCCACGGCCCCGCGGGCACCCGCGGGATCGTTGCTCACATCGCCCGGCATGTTGGCCCGGAACGCGTCGATGTGCTCGCACGTCTCGGCCGTCGTGAGCGAGCCGGTCACCGCGGCCATCCCGCCGATGGGGTCGCTGCTGTCCGCGGAGTTCCCCGATCCACCCGTGGCGGCCGGGGAGTCCCGCGCCTCCGAGGTCGCGGGGGCTGGCAGCATGACGCCGCCCGGCCGCGTTCGTGCGCAACGGGCCGGGCGGCGTCGTCGTACCGGAGGGTAGGGCTACTTCGTGCCCGCCCGGAACCCGGCGATGAACGGGTCGTGGTCGGAGGAGGCGATCTCGTTCGGGACGTAGTAGTCCAGGGCCGTGGTGCGGTACTGGGCGTACTGCAGCAAGGGCGACTGGCCCGAGTTGATGTTCCACGCGGCCGCGCCGGTCATGCGCTTGGCGAGCGACGGTGAGATCAGCATGTGGTCGAGCGAACCCACCTGGCCCCCGAACACGTACGTGTAGTCTTCATCGGCGGCCCGTGCGTACCCGGCGCGGTAGAACTCCTGCAGGGGGTCCTCCTGCGCGTACGAGTTGAAGTCGCCGAGCACGGCCACGTCCTGGGAGCCCCCGGCGGCCGTGAGTTCGGGGATCCAGTCGACGACGGCGCTCGCCTGCGCCACGCGCGACGCGTTCCAGGCACCCTGGCCGTCACCGGTGTCCCGGTTGGGACCGGTGCGGGGAGCGGAGCCCTTGGACTTGAAGTGGTTGACCACCACCGTGGTGGGTGCTGCGCCGTGCTTGCCGCCGCCCTTGGTCGCGGTGAACGTGGCCGCGATCGGGGTGCGCGCGTTCTCGAAGGCGCCGCCGGCCACGGCCTCGGAGCCGAGGGCCCGGGCCTGACCCACCTGCGTGACCTCGCGGGGCTGGTAGATGATCGCGTTGGTGATGAAGTCCTGCTCTGCGACCGGCTGCAGCTCGGAATCCGCCACGGGGACGTGGGCCCACTTGGTGTAGCCGGCCGCCTTGTTCAGCGCCTTGATCAGGGAGGCGAGCGCCTCGTCCTTGGGCTCGCCGAGCTTCGCGGAGTTCTCGACCTCCATGAGCCCGACCACGGAGGCATCCACCTTGTTGATCGCCGAGACCGTCTTGGCCTGCTGGCGCTCGAAGTCCGCGCGGTCGTAGGCCCCGCGCGCGTCACAGCCCTGCGCCACGTTGTACGTGCCGTCCGTGGAGTAGTTCCCGCCGCGGCAGCCCTTGTCCTGCCCCACGGTGGTGAAGTAGTTCAGCACGTTGAAGGACGCGATCCGCACCTGTCCACCCACCCCCGGCTTGGGGTCCGCCGAGCCGGAGAACCGGGCCGGTTCCTTGCCCGGGACCACCGGGGCGGTGGGCTGCAGGCGCCACTTGTCGAAGCGATAGTCCACGATCACCGGGGCGGTGATCCGCGCGGTGTCGCCCACGGCCACGGGGTTCTCGGGGGTCAGGTACGGGACCTGGCGGGGCTCCTGGGTGGGCGATGCCGCGAAGCCCCGGTTGGTGCCGTCGTCCAACGTGACCGAGATGGCGTCATTGCGCTGTGCCTGGGCGCGCGCCTCGGGGCTGTTCGGGCGTGCCACCTGAGTGGGTTGGGCGGGCAGCTCCTTGCCCGCGGACAGGCCCAGCTCACCGTAGCGGCCCACGCCATAGGTGTCCGAGACCCGGAACTTCTCCTTGGGCAGGTAGAGCATGGATTCGAGGTTCTCGCGGTTCGCGGCGGTGGACGCCCAGTTGTTCGTCACGGGCTTCACTGCGGGGAGCTTGTCGCGCACCGGAGTGACCTCCACGTTGCCCGCGAGCTGGGTCAGGCCCTTGAACTCCCCGGCCACACCCGTGACCTGTACCCGGTCACCCACGGCGACCGTGGACTGGGTCGCGCCCGTGTACACGAACACGGCGTTCGAGGCCCGGGAGGTGTCCACGTGCCCACCGGTTCCGGGGGTCTGGATCACGAATCCGCCCAGGGTCCCCGGATCACCCGGGTACACGGCGGTGACGACGGAGGGCTCGGTGGTGACCGTCTGGCCCTTCAGGGGCGTCTCGTCCCCGGTGCCCTGGATCTGAGCGATCGACACGGTCCCGGTGGAACCGGAAGGCGCGGGGGCGGCCACCGCGGGTGCTGCGGCCAGGCCGCCGCACAGCAGGAGCGCGCCGGAGGACATGGCCGCAATGCGGGTCCGCAGGCTGAACAGGGGTGATGTCACGGGCATGAGGGGTCTCCAGTCGAGGGTTTGTCGGGTGGGGGATCGGGATCGCACGCCCCGGGGCGGGGTTACGCAAACAGAGGATGCG
The DNA here is from genome assembly GCF_040981025.1 of Kocuria sp. CPCC 205261. NCBI lineage: Bacteria > Bacillati > Actinomycetota > Actinomycetes > Micrococcales > Micrococcaceae > Kocuria > Kocuria sp. CPCC 205261. Next base: position 91,594 of record NZ_JAVKPU010000010.1, read on the forward strand.
AAAACAGGGGGGTGTGGGAACAGGGGGTGCGTGACAGTCGGTGACGGAAGCGGGCGGCGCTTCACACGAAGACCCGCGACGCGCCGTCGTGCGGGGATCAGCGCCTGCCCGGGACCTTGACGTCCACCCACACGAGGCGGTGGTCGGAAGTCGGGAACGGGTACTCACCGGTCAGCTCGGAACCGGGCCGGCCCGGAGCGGGCCAGAAAACACCGGCGTCGAGCAGGGGCAGGTTCTTGGACGGCAACGCGTAGTCCACCCGTAGGTTCCCGGGGGCGGGATCGTCCGAGAAGTCCGCGGTGTCGAGTGCCGGGCGCGTCACGTGCGTCCGGTTGGCGCCGCCCTGGCGCGCGCTCGCCACCACGGCGCCCGTGGACGTGGGCTGCGGATCGCGCACCCGGGAGTTGTCAAGCAGCTGCCGCGCGGCACCCGGGAAGGAATCGCCGTCGTTCGGGTCCGAGTTGTAGTCGCCCACGATCACGAAGCGCTCGCCGCGGGGCAGACCGCCGCGCCGCCCGGCGTCGTCGTAGATGTAGCGCGCCGACTTGGTGCCCGTGACGTAATCGGCCCAGAACCGGATCTCGTCGTTGTTCCGGCGCCCGTTACGGTCCTCGGGGCCGTCGAAGCTAGGCGGCGTGGGGTGCGCGGCCAGCACGTGCACGGTCTTGTGGCCCACGCGCACGGGGACGTCCCAGTGGGACTTGGAGGACAGCCGCAGCTGCGCAGCCTGCTCCGGCGTGTAGTAGTCGGTGGGCAGGTGGTTGCCGGGCATGTCCTGCCACCGGAAGTGCTGGAACGTGCGGACCCGATCCCGGGCGATCGGGTACTTGGAGTAGATCACCATGCCGTACTGGCCCGGGAACAACCCGAAGCCCCAGGCGTCGTCCGGTCCGCCCACCGTGCCGTCCTGGTTGAGGTCCAGACCGGACGGCACGCCCGTGTTCACCGGTGCCACGTAGTGGTAGGGGTAGTCCACGGGCGCGTGGCCGTTCTGGCTCACCGCCAGGTAGTTGTCGCGGAACGCCCGCGCGGCGCGTCCGCCCGGGACGTAGTCGAACTCGTTGAGCAGCACGATGTCCGGGTCGTTGACCTGGATGACCTGGGCGATGTTCCGGGCCTGCTGGTTGTCCGGTGTGGACAGGTCCCGCAGCAATTGCCCCTGCTCGCCCCGGTTCAGGGACGCGTTGTACGTGGCCACGCGCAGTCCGTGCTTGTCCCGGCTTTCGTGTCCTTTGGACGACGACGCCGCTCGCGGGCCTTCCCCCGCCGCGGCCGGTGCCACGGTGGTCACGGCGAGGACTCCGGCCAGTGCCGCGGCCGAGACAACAGCGGTACGAGAACGCAGACGCATGGCAAACCTCCAGGTCAGAACGAGATGACCCGAGGGTAGGGAGGCCGAACGACCAGGTCGTGGCGGGAAAGTGAAGATTTGGTGGTCCGTGCTACGTGCGCCGCGAAGGCTCGTGCGACGGCGCGGTCAGAGCTCCAGGACCCGCGCATGGATCACGGAACGGTGGTGCAGGGCCGTGCGCAGGGCCCGGTGCACACCGTCCTCGAGGTAAAGGGTTCCCCGCCAGGACACCACGTGGGGGAAGAGGTCCCCGTAGAAGGTGCAGTCCGAGTCCAGGAGGGTGGCCAGGTTCAGGGTGGAGGTCGTGGTCACCAGATCCCCCAGGCGGACCTGCTGCGGGGCCACCTTGGACCAGTCGGAGGGCGTGACCAGACCGTGGTCCGGATAGGGGCGATCGTCTCCCACGGCCTTGAAAATCATGGATTCACCCTAAAGCCGTACGCCCCGGTCCGCAGAACCGGGGCGTACGTGGCGGGTAGGTGTCGTCGGCCGGGCTGAAGGCTCCCCGTGCTGCAGCAGGCGGCAGGCGTCTGGGCAAGTCGACCGGACCCGACGGAGGGGCCGGGCTCGGGATCAGGAGACCGCGCTCAGCGCGGGCGGCTGCGAGGGCAGGCGCACGGGGCGGGAGTCGGCGTCGAACTGGGCGCCCAGACCCCGCTGGATGAACCGGACCGTGGCCAGGGTGCGTTCGCGCTGGGCGCGCTCGCTCTGCACCGACTTGCTGCGATCCGCGGTGGAGGTGAGGGAACCGTGGACCAGGTCGGACAGCTCGTCGGTGTCGCCCTCCGGGAGGTAGCCCTCGTCCATGGCGCGCTGCAGGATGGACGCGAGGAGGGACTGCAGTTGCTGCACGTGCTCGCCGAGCTTGGCGAAGTCCTCCGGGGACAACACGGTGCGCATGGCCTGGCCGGGAGGCAGGTGCCGGCGGCTGAGGTCCTCGATCTGGAACCGCACGTACACACCCAACTGGTCTACGGGGTTTTCCACCGCGGCGAGTTCTCGATGCAGGTCCGAGACGAAGCGCTCGGTCTTGTCCAGGGCGTAGGCCACGAGCAGTTCGCCCATGTCCGCGAAGTAGTTGTACACCGCGGTGCGCCCCACCCCGGCGGTCTTGGCCACCTGGGTCATGGTCAGATCGGTGAGCCCGTTGCTGTACAGCAGGTCCCCGAACGCGTCGAGAACGGCACGCTGCGTGCGCTCGCGCTGGGCGGCATTACTGGAAGCGGTGATGCGGGGCATGACGACACCTTACCTGATTCTGTCAGCAAAAGGACGGGGCGCTGACGGGCCGTGTGTGTTCTTCCCCCATTCCACCGCATGACCGCGGGGAATGCCCCTTACTTCAGGGCATTCCCCGCGGGCTTTCAGGAACTTCGTCGCCGGTGTTCGGTCAGGCCTCGGCAGCGAGCCCGCCCTGCCACAGGGAGTCGAACGGCAGGTGGGATCCCAGCCGGTGCCGGATGCCGGCGGAGACGAAACTCTTGGCGGTGCGGGCGGCGTCGAGCGGGGAGGCGCCCTTGGCCAGCTCCGCGGTGACGGCCGCGGCCAACGAGCAGCCGGCGCCCGAGACCGGGACCTCGCCCACCTTGGGTTCGGACAGCACCTCAAGCGTGGAGCCGTCGTAGAACACGTCCACGGCGTCCGGGCCGGACAGCCGCACGCCTCCCTTCGCCAGCACGGTGGCCCCGGAGGAGTCGTGGATGCGCTGGGCCGCCTCCTTGAGGTCCTCCACGTCGTTGATCTCCTCCATCCCGGATAGGGACAGGGACTCGAAGTGGTTGGGGGTCACGAACGTGGCCAGGGGCAGCATCTGTGCCTTGAGCGCCTGATCGGTGTCCAGCGCGGCGCCCGGTTCCTGGCCCTTGCAAATCAGCACCGGGTCCAGCACCAGGTGGCGGGGCGCGAGGTCCTTCATGGCCGTGGCGACCGTGTGGATCGTGTCCGGGGAACCCAGCATGCCGATCTTCACGGCGTCCAGGTCGTACGCCGCGGAAATGGTCTGCAGCTGGTTCGCCAGGGTCTGCTGGTCCACGGGCGTGAGGCGGTGGCCCCAGTCGTTCTCGGGATCGAACGCCACGATGCACGTCAGCGCGAGCGATCCGAAGACTCCCAGGGACGTGAAGGTCTTGATGTCCGCGAGCGCCCCGGCACCGCCGGTGGCCTCGGAGCCCGCGACGGTCATGGCAACGGGCGGTTGGTTACGTGTGGTTTCGCTCATGCACGCTATTGTGCTCCCGCGCGGGACGTGCCCGCGACTCGGCGCACCACCCCGTTACACTGGGCTCGACGCCGGGTGGCAGACGACGTCCCTGACCCTTCCGTACATCCCAAGGACACCCGTGTCTGACGCCACCCCGCCCCACACTTCCTCCTCCCGCACCGCCGCGCTCGCGCAGGGCGAACGGCAGTCCCTCTTCGCGCGCCGCCCCCGGACGTACTTCGACGTGATCCTGGCCGCGTACTGCGTGATCCTGGTGCTCTCCAACATCGGCGCGACCAAGGGCGTGCAGTTCGGCCCCATCATCACGGACGGCGGGTTCTTCCTGTTCCCACTGGCCTACGTGTTGGGGGACGTGGTCTCCGAGGTCTACGGTTTCCGGGCCGCACGCAAGGCGATCATCACGTCCTTCTTCTTCGGGGCGTTCTCCTCCCTGGTGTTCTGGATCGTGATCATCCTGCCGCCGGCGCCCTTCTACGAGAACCAGAGCGCGTTCGAGACGGTGCTGGGCCCGGTTCCGCTGATCGTGGCGGGTTCCCTGCTGGGTTACCTGGTGGGTCAGCTGCTCAACGCATACGTGATGGTCAAGGTCAAGGAACGCACCAAGGAGAAGCACCTGTGGGCGCGGCTGATCTCCTCCACCATGGTGGGCGAACTCGTGGACACCGTGATCTTCTGCTCGATCGCCGCTCCCATCATCGGGATCGACTCGTGGTCCGCGTTCTTCAACTACGTCCTGGTGGGCTATGTCTACAAGGTCCTCGTGGAGGTCGTGATCATGCCGGTCACGTACGCGGTGATCGGCTGGATCAAGCGCCGCGAACCCGGCTACGACGCGCGCGCCCTCGAGGAGGCGAACGCGCGGTAGCAGGGCGCGAGCGGCGTCGTCGTGCCCCCGGCTCGGGAGCCCACGTAGGCGAGGTGCCCCCGGGTCAGTACCCCAGGTAGGCGAGCTGCGCGGCGATGGAGCGCTCCGCGGCGCGCCGTACCCCGGCGGGGACGTCGGCGTAGACGGCGTCCGTGATCGCCTCGACGCTCGCGTCGCGGCCGAGTCCGGCGACGATCTCCCGCACCTGATCCAGGCGTTCGAGCCGGTGCTCCGTGAGTTCCTCGCACACCTCCTGCAGATCCGGCAGGGGTGCGCCGTGAGCGGGTAGCACCGTGGCGCCCGAGCGTTGCCCGAGCAGTTCGAGGGAACGCAGATAGTCGCCCAGGGAACCGTCCGGGTGGTCGATCATGGTGGAACCGCGCCCCAGCACGGTGTCCCCGGTAATGACCGTCTCCGGCTCGTCGTGGGGCAACCGGAAGCACACGGAGTCGGAGGTGTGCCCCGGGGTGGCCAGCACGCGGATACTCACACCCGCGGCCAGGATGCAGTCGCCGTCCCGCAGGGGCTCGCCGCTGTCCCGGCAGAACTCGGGCAGGGCCGCACGCACGGGCGCACCGGTGATCTCGTGGAGTCGGTCGATGCCGTCCGTGTGATCTGCGTGGCGGTGCGTCACGAGGATCAGCACCACGGTCCCGGTCGCCGCGACCGCCTGCAGGTGCGCCTCGTCCAGGGGCCCGGGATCCACGACGACGACGTCCGGTCCGGGCCACTCGCCCCGGCCCTGCGCGGACGGGTGGTGGCCGTAGTTCGGGTGCTCCGGGCCGTCCCCCGGGGCGGAGAGGATCCACGTGTTGGTGCCGTCCAGGGTCATGGGCCCGGGATTGGGCGCGAGCACCACGCCGGCGCACGCGCTCACGCGGCGCAGGACGCCGGGGGTGGCGTGCACGGGCTTGGGGTCGCTCACGGTCGGCCGTCCCGTCCAGGTGTCACTGGGCTGGCGACGACGCCGCTCCCACCCGGTCGCGCGGCTCGGGCCACCGCGCACAGGGTACGGCCGGCCGACCCCTCAGCCGGGAAGCACCTGGTCTCGCCCACCACGTGAGGCCCTCGAACCTGCGGATCCCGTGTCCCCGTTTCGCACCTGGCGGGGGAGTCGAGGAGGCTGTGCCGTGAGCGATCACCCGCGGCACCCACCGGGACCGTGGATCCGCGTGCAGAGGACTCCCGGTGGGTTGAGTAAGTCCGAGCCAGTCTAACGCGGGGGAGGAACCGCCTCGTCCTATGTAATGAGCAGTCCACCCTCGCGCCGATGACCGCATACAGTGGCATAGTCCATGCGAATGCTTGATACCCGGAGTGGCAATGTCCCACCTGAGGGTGTCATGTCATCGCTCACCCGACGACAGGCTGGCAGATCCCCATGGCAAATAATGAACGGGCCCGAGTTCAGGCAGCGAAACGGTTCGTGGAATCCTGGGCCGGCCGAGGGTATGAGAAGGGCGATACACACTCGTTCTGGCTGGAACTCTTGCGCGATGTTGTGGGTATGAAGAACGTGACCACGGCAGTACGTTTCGAACAGTCAACGTCCGAGCGCGGCTTCATCGACGTGATCATCCCCGACGCCAAGACGATGATCGAACAGAAGTCGCTCGGTGTGGACCTGGATAAGCCAGAATCTCGCCAGGGGAGCATGGTTACACCTTTCCAGCAGGTGAAGCGCTACGCCGATTCCCTACCCAACTCGCAGCGGCCCGACACCATCATCGTCTCCGACTTCGGACGGTTCCGGATTCATGACCTGGATCAAGTCAAGCCGGCTGAGAACTACACCGAGTTCACTCTCGCGGAGCTGCCCGAACAACTCCATCTGTTGGACTTCCTGACCGACCCACACCGTACGCGCCAGGGCCGAGAAGAGCAGGTTTCTCTGGATGCGGGGCAACTCGTCGGTAAATTGTACGAGTTGCTGCGGCAGCAATATGTGGACCCGGATTCCCCCGAGTCCCGTCATGCTCTCAACGTTTTGTGCGTCCGACTCGTGTTCTGCCTGTTCGCGGAGGACGCAGGCTTGTTCCCCAAGAATGCGTTCTTCAATTACCTCAACGACCTGCCAGCGCGGCAGGTGAGAGCGGCGCTGCGGGACCTGTTCATTCATCTCAGAACCAAGCCCGAGGACTTGGATCCGTACGAATCCGATGAGCTCAAGGCATTCCCGTACGTCAACGGTGGGCTCTTTGAGGCCGATGAGGACATCCCGGGCTTCAGCGACGAAATCGTGCGAGTGCTGCTTCACGACGTCTCACTCGGTACCAACTGGTCCCAAATTTCCCCGACCATTTTCGGCGGGGTCTTCGAGTCGACCCTCAATCCAGAGACACGACGTAGCGGGGGGATGCACTACACCTCACCCAAAAACATTCATCGCGTGATCGATCCGTTGTTCTTGAACGATCTGACGACTGAGTTAGAGGATATCGTTGCACTGTCTGGAGTAACCGATCGAAAACGACGGAATGCATTGGAGCAGTACCACAACAAGATCGCAAGCCTAACCTTCTTCGACCCGGCATGTGGATCCGGCAACTTCCTCACCGAGACGTACATCAGTCTGCGACGCCTTGAGAACAAGGTCCTGTCTGAGCTGAACCACTATCAGACCTCGCTGGTGCTGGACACCGAGTACTCTCCCCTCAAAGTGTCTTTGGATCAGTTCTACGGGATCGAAATCAACGATTTTGCGGTGAGTGTGGCTACCACCGCCCTTTGGATCGCCGAGTTACAGGCCAACGCTGAGGCCCAGATCATCGTTACACAGACCATCGAGGACCTTCCGCTCACTGACAGTGCACGGATCGTAACCGGCAATGCCCTGACGCTGGACTGGTCAGCGGTATTGCCGTCGGGGGAATGCTCATATCTCATCGGAAACCCGCCGTTCCGGGGTGCCCGGTATCAGACGCCGGAACAGAAAGCCAACCTGGTCGCAGTCTTCGACGGCGCCCGTAACGCTGGAAATATTGACTTCGTAGCCGGCTGGTTCATGAAGGCTGCTCGGTACATGGGTGATTCGCCGATACGGGCCGCGTTTGTTGCCACCAATTCGATTTGCCAGGGGGAGCAAGTGGCGAACGTGTGGTCCCCGATCTACGACCTCGGGGTGCGAATCGACTTCGCGCACGATACGTTCCGGTGGCACAACGAATCGAATGATGCAGCCGCTGTCTATGTGGTAATCGTCGGTTTCTCCAAGCAAGGTGGAGTTAAACGTTTATTTCATCACCCGACAGTTAACGACGAAGCTGTGGTGGAGGCCCCTGCTCAGCTCAATGCCTACCTCAAGGACGCCCCCGACGTGTTCGTGTGGAGCAGATCTGAGCCGCTGAGCGATGTCCCCCGCATTGGAATCGGTAACAAGCCGATTGATGGTGGTTACTACCTGTTCACCCCTGCAGAGAAAGAAGCGTTCCTGGACGTGGAACCAGGCGCTGCCCAGTTCTTCCATAGGTGGTATGGGTCTCAGGAGTTCATTAAGGGCATTGAACGCTGGGTTTTGTGGGTCGGTGAAGCTACACCCTCGGAGCTCTCGGAGCTCCCCGAGGTTATCAAGAGGATTCATGCGGTCCGAGATCTTCGCGCATCAAGCAGAAGCGCGCCAACCAGGAAAATTGCCGCCACGCCGACTAGGTTCCACGTAGAGAACATCCCGCTCGGTCAATCCGTTTTGATTCCCGAAGTTTCCTCGGAACGCCGTAAATACATACCGCTGGGGCATCTGCTGCCCGGGGATTTGGCGAGCAACCTAGTGCGGCTTGTCCCCAATGCCACCCTATATCATTTCGGTATTCTGCACTCTCGCGCTCACAATGCCTGGATGCGCACTGTCGCGGGTCGGCTCAAGTCTGATTACCGTTACTCGGGCGGCATCGTATACAACACATTTGTATGGCCTTCTTCCAGTGATAGTCAACAGTCACACATTGCAGATCGAGCCCAGGATGTTCTCAATGCTCGGGATTTGTACCCGGACTCAACAATCGCTCAGATGTACGACCCGGATCTCGACTTCATGTTCCCGGCCCTAACCTCTGCGCATGCCGCATTGGACGATGCGGTGGAGCGCGCGTATGGGCTGGAGGTCGGCCTGGAGGAGAAGGACGTCGTGGCGCACCTGTTCGAGCTTTACGGCAGAGCCATTGGCGCCCTATGACGATCAGCGTCTGCATAATCAGGTCCAGTTCCGGGTCTAGAGGTAGGTCCCCGATTCTCGAGATGAGATCGTCCAGACCGAACGAACCGGCTACGTATTCTCACTGAAGCGCCCTGGGTTTCGTTCCGATCCAACTGAAGGAGAATCGGAACATGCCCAAGAAGTTCAGCCCCGA
>NZ_JAVKPU010000011.1:0-87578 GCF_040981025.1 Kocuria sp. CPCC 205261
CACTCACCTGGGTGACGCACCGCCCGCAGCGGTGGTCACTGATAGGTTCCCCACCATGAAGACGGTGTGAGCGCCTGCCCTGTGAACGACGAATCCTCGAGTACGTCAGGAGCACCACCATGGCTCACGCTTCTTCCACACGCCCGCTGCGGGGCAGAACCGCTCTGGTCACCGGGGTTTCCCGCCGCCGCGGCATCGGTTACGCGGTGGCCGTTGAGCTCGCCTCCCTGGGGGCCAGTGTGTTCTTCCACCACTACAGCCCCCATGACGCGGACCAGCCCTGGGGCGATGACGACCTCGATGCGGTACGCGCCGGCATCCGGGCCGCTCTGCACGATGGTGCCCTCGCCGGCGACGTCTCCGCGGACTTGAGGGACCCGGACACCGCTGAAAACCTCGTCGAGCAGGCCCACGCCCTGACCGGGCGCCTGGACATCCTCGTCTGCAACCACGCCCGCAGCGGCGGCGACGGGTCCATCCTGGACATGACCGCCGAGACCCTGGACGCCTTCTGGGACACCAACACCCGCTCCACCCTGCTGCTGACCCGGCACTTCGCCCACCGCCACGCCGCCACGACTGCTCGATCCGCCTCAGCGCGGCCCGGCGACCGCATCGAAAGGGCCGGGCCGGTCGATGAACGGACGGCCGGCCGGGTGTTCTGGATGACCTCGGGCCAGGGCGAGGGGCCGATGCGCGGTGAGGTCGCCTACGCCACCAGCAAGGCCGCTCTGGCAGAGGTAACACCCACGGTGGCTGCGGAACTGCTCGAGCTCGGAATCGTGTTGAACACCATCAACCCCGGCCCGGTCAACACCGGCTACCTCGACCCCGGAACCACCGACCGCTCCCTGGAAGAGATCGAGGCATGGCGACAGGCCACCCCCTTCGGCCGCTGGGGGCACCCGAGAGATCCCGCGCGGCTGATCGGGTGGCTGGCCACCGACCAGGAAGTGTGGGTCGCCGGTCAGGTCATCACCACCGACGGAGGCATGAGCCTGACCTGAGCCCATGGCCATGCCCTGTCTTGCACCGGTTCCTGATGGAGGATCAAGGCTATGAAGTTCTCGCGGGAGACGGTGGGACAGTCGGGGACGCGGATCAGTTATCTGGACACCGGCGGCAACGCCCCGGTGGTGGTGTTCCTGCACGGGCTGGCCGGCAGCGCGCAGGAGTTCATTCCCTCGGCCGAAGCGCTGTGGCCCGAGTACCGGTGTGTGCTGGTGGATCAGCGTGGGCACGGACACAGCACCCGCGTGCCGTCGGACATGGGCCGGCAGGCTTTCGTCGACGACGTCGCAGCGGTGATCGATGTGGTCGCCTCGAGTCATCCCGTGGTGCTGGTGGGTCAGTCCATGGGAGCGCACACTGCGTTGCTCACCGCCGCTGCACACCCTCAGCGGGTGGCCGGTCTGGTGCTGCTGGAAGCCGACGTGCACGGCGGGGACCTGGAGGAGGCAGGGGCTTTGGGTGCATTCTTCCGCTCGTGGCCCACGCCCTTCGGATCAATGGCCGATGCCACCGAATTTCTCGGTGACAGTGCCTTGGCCCGGGCCTGGGTGGCGGATCTTCAACACACTGGCGACGGGTTTCGTCCTCGGTTCGACGCGGCGGTCATGCAAGCCGTCCTCGAGGCCGTGCACGTTCCGCGCTGGGAGGAGTGGAAGGCGGTGACGGCCCCGACCACGGTGGTCTTCGCCGCGGACTCGATGTTCACCCCCGCACGGAAGGACGCGCTCATCGCTGCCCGCCCAGGAACTTGGCGGATCGATCTGCCCCGTGGGACCCATGATGCTCATCTGGACGCCTTCGAAGAGTGGATCACCGTATTGCGCGAGGCCCTGAGGGGCATGTCCTGACCGGGACGCCAACGCGTCGGGGTCGTACTCAGCGTCCGTGCGTGGCCGAATACCGGGTCGCTCCGATGGTTGCCTCTACTGGTGGGTGGTTGCGGTGCCGGCCAGGCGTTCTACCGTGGCTGTCGCTCGGGTGAAGCGTTGGAGTTCATCGTCCGGGATCCGCCCACCGATGCCGACGAGCTCTGCGGATGCGACGAGTCGGAAGATCAGGGCGCGGACCATCATTTGAATCCACTGTTCTTCGGGGCGGCCAATGACGGCGGCGGGGACGTCGCCGGGGTAGTAGAGGAGACCGTCGGCGGCGACGATGGCCTCGGCGTAGCCTGTCGGGCGCCAGTAGGGGGAGAAGTCGATAATCACTGGGTCGTGGTTCTCGGCGAAGAGCGCGTTGCCGGTCAGATCCCCATGAACCAGCTGGGACGGCATCTCTACCGGGCGCCGTAGGCCGAGAAGCCCGTTGTAGACCGTGCGCGCTTCGGGGGCGACGTCGATGGTTTGCTCTGCCCAGGCGACACGGTCGGCCACCGCCCAGGGGTTCGAGCGGCGGGCGAGGAAATCGGGACGCGGCATTTGGGCCAGGGCTCTGTGGAACGCCCGGGCGGCGATGATCAGTGGCTCCCACCGGCCCTGTGGCCCTGTTGTTCCTTCAACCAGTCCGGTAGCCATCCATCCGTGAGCGACATAGGCGCCGGTGCCGGCGCGCAACGGCGCTGGCACATCGAAGCCAGGCTCCTGGGCAAGACCGTCCATGAGCGCGGACGCCCACTGTGCCTCGATCGGGTCTTCCGTCGGTTTGAGCACCACTGCACCGACCCGAAAAGCTCGCCCCTGTCCGCCGGGCACAGGGTGGACTCTGTCGGTGAGCCCGAACGCTTCAAGCACTTCAGGAGGCGGAGACGGCGGGGGAGCGTGCATGTCGGCCCTGTTATCCAGGACAGCGCAGTTCTGGCCCGTACCGGGAGTGCCCTGGCCGTGCGGGGTGGGCTCGGCGGAGAGTCTGGGGCTGCTGCCGGATGGGTAGAGTGGGGGCCATGATGCTCAACCGTCTGGCGTGGTGGTGGCTGCGATAGCAGCCGGTTGACGCATGTTCACGGGTTGCACAGCAGCCCGTGCCACTTCGGCGGTCTTGTGTGCAGCTTCCGACCTTCGAGGAGTACGCACATGGAGTCATTCGCCGCCGCCGAGCAGCGCTCGGCCGAACTGACCCGGGCCATCGGCCGGACCCCGGAGGCATTCCGGGTCCTCACCGGGGAACGCCCGACTGGGGCCTTGCACCTGGGCCATTACTTCGGCAGCATCGTCGAACGCCTCCGTCTGCAACAGGCGGGGGTGGAGATCTTCTTGGTGTTGGCTGACTACCAGGTAATCACCGACCGTGACACCACCGCCCGCGTGCAGGAGAACGTGCACAGCGCGGTGCTGGACTACCTGGCCGCGGGCCTGGACCCGCAGCGGACGACGATCTTCGCCCACTCTGCCGTGCCGGCGCTGAACCAGCTGCTTCTGCCGTTCCTGAGCCTGGTCACCGAGGCCGAGCTGCACCGCAACCCCACCGTCAAGGCCGAAGCAGCCGCCTCCGGCCGGGCGCTGAGCGGGCTGCTGTTGACCTATCCAGTGCACCAGGCCGCGGACATCCTCTTCTGCAAGGGCAATTTGGTGCCGGTGGGCAAGGACAACCTGCCCCATGTGGAGATCACCCGCGTCATCGCCCGCCGCTTCAACGACCGCTACGGGCACGCCTTCCCCGTTCCCGAGGCCCTGCTCACCGCCACCCCGGAAGTGCCGGGGCTGGACGGGCGGAAGATGTCCAAGAGCTACGGCAACGCCATCGCCCTGTCGATGACCGCCGATGAGACCGCAGCGGTGATCCGCCGCACCGTCACGGACTCCGAGCGTCGGATCACCTTCGCCCCGGACACCCGCCCCGGGGTCTCAGCCCTCCTTTCAACGGCCGCCCTGTGCTTGGACACCACCCCGCAGGCGCTAGCCGAGCAGATCGGTGACGCCGGCAGCGGACGCCTCAAACAGGTGACCACCGAGGCGGTCAACGAGTTCCTCGCCGGCCACCGGCAACGGCGGCAACAGCTAGCCCAGGACCCCGAGGTCGCCCTACGGGTATTGAAGCGAGGGAACGACCGCGCCAACGAGATCGCCAACAACACGCTAGACGAGGTCAGGAAGGCCATGGGAACCGTCTACTAGAACGCCGACACGGAGTGATTGCCATAAACCAGGCTTGAAGCGCGATCAGATGAAATCTGATCGCGCTTCAGCTCCCTTCCGCTTTACATATGGCCGGTTACCGACTCCTAGGGCGTGTTGCTAAAGGCTGAGTGCAGTTCCCAGCTGGTCATTGAGGCAGGATTAGAGGCGTGAGTGTCTTACTTCGTCCGTGGAACAGGGGCGATGCGTCGGCGCTGAGCGAGGCGTCTCAGAGCACTTCCGATCTGGTGACTCAGTTCGGCGGCGCCGATCTTTCGACCCGGGTAGCCGCTGAGGCGTTCATCGATCAGTCCTTGCGATTCGATGAGCACGTGAAGAACTGGGCTGTGGTCGAGGACGGTGTTGCGATCGGCAGTGTCGGAGCGTCCGCGATCGAGTTTCGGCACGGGACCGCGTGGATGTTCTACTGGCTCGCAGCCGAAGCACGCGGGAAGGGATACGCGACCGGTGCGCTTATCGCCGTGAGCGACTGGGTCTTCGAGAACGGGCTGTATCGACTCGAGCTCGGGCACCGGGTGAACAACCCCGCCTCATGTCGAGTGGCGACCGCGGCGGGGTTTCGGGCTGAAGGGATCGAGCGGGAGAAGCTCCGTTACGGCAATGCCCGCTACGACGTTGAGACGCACGCAAGGCTGGCGAGCGACCCCGCGCCTGCAACGAATCCCGTGGTGTTGACTATGAAATGAGCAATGCGCCACGGCGCGCCGGTCCGGAACCGCCACGCCGTCGCTTCGACGACCGTGCGCCGATCTACCGGCGGCCGACCTGTCGACTTCACCTTTGGGAACAACGGGCCGATCACGGCCCGCGCCTCGTCCGAGATCACATCACGCGATACACGGTCAAGACTCATCCACGCTGCACCCGAAGACGTTTAGCGACATGGCCTAGGGCCTGTCCTGTGAATCATGTCGGCGTACCTCAGCCGCACATGATGGTGGTAAACCGGGAAGGTTCGACCTCGGCCAGTGTTCCTTGCGGTAGTCCGTGGCTCGCGGACGGCTAGGCAGGACTCAGCGCTGAAGGCGCACGAATGCCCGCAACGGTCCTGGTTGGAAGGCACTGGCTTCGGTGAAGCCGGCACGTTCATAGAAGTCCCGCTGTGTTGGCTCGTCGTCGGTCAGCAGCACCATTTGACGCACGTGGGCGAAACGTTCGTTTGAGCTACACGCCGAGCGTGCTGGCTGGCGGGCGAACAATCTTGGGTGCGGACGTTCCAGGGCATCGGGCACTCTGTGAACTATGAGATCATCAGCCACCCAAATCCTCGTCGAGCCGCATGAACAGCTCACCGCGCACCGGATTGATCAACTCCGGGCGCTTTTCGATAAGGAGTACCTCACCACGCACGGCGAGTGGGATCCTGAGCAGCCTTACGGTTACGCACCGCACGACGTCCATCTGATCGCCACCGCTATGGGCGCCGTCGTTGGCCACGTGGGATGGGCCAAGCGCGTCATCACGGTCAATAGGCAGGAAGTGACCATCGCTGGTGTTGGTGGAGTCTTAGTTTCAGCTGCTGGGCGTGGTCACCACCTCGGCCAGCAGCTTATGGAAGCCGCTCGCCAGTCGATGCTCGCTGACCCCGACATAGAGTTCGGCTTCCTCGGCTGCGCCGAGTCTGTCGTGCCGTTCTACGCCTCATCTGGCTGGCAGCGCATCAGAGCGCCAGAACGGTGGATCAGCCGAGAGGGGCGCGCGATCGCCTCGCCAGCAGGACACCCCCTCTTCATCCTGCCGGTGCATGGCAATGCTGCTGAGTGGCCGACCGGCGAGGTGGACTTGAAGGGGCGATCGTGGTGAGCGTGTGGACGCTACGCGTGTAGCTCAAACGGTCGTTTTTGCACCACTCCCCCGCGCTCGGCTTCTAGCCGTGCGCTGGCCGTCCAGCATGTAGCAAAACCTAGTGCATAAGCAGGGGGTGCAGAATCAGCGCGCGGGGATGGGTTATGCACCACTACCCGCCATACCTGACCACGGCCCAGACATGACAAAGCCCCCGGAGGTAAATCCTGACACCGGGGGCTGTCGAGAGATGCGGAGCTATCTGGCGTTCTTGGGGGGCGTCAAAACCCCTACAGAGACAACGTGCGCCTGGTTGATAGCGATTTGATGGGTGCCTAGCTGAATCGGTGCCCACGAGCCGCTGGGCATGGGCTCGTATGCTCGCCCCACTAGCCAATCGGGGTGTAATACAGCTCCGCTAGAAGTACCTGGGTGCGGTCGTGGTCGGGTGTGTTGATGCCTGGCACGTTGGCATCGGTCGTCACGCGCAGAACTCTGCTCCCCGGTGATTCTTCGTTGCAAACGTTGACGTGTTGGATTACGTCCTCGAGCCAATTCATGTGCATTTCCTTCCTCGTCGCTGGTGGCACGACTCTACAAGCGCACTCGGGCACGGGGCTGGGGCTACCCCGCCCAGCCGGTGCAGACCTCCCAGGCAAGGACATGGGCCACAGGTAGGCCGGTGGCCGCTTTAATGACGTCCAGGGCCTCACTGATCGCGCCGGGCGGGGCCGGTGCCTCCCCCGGTCCGCGCCACGTGCGGGCGTTGATCTGCCACGGCGGGAACGGCGGGCGCTCGGTCTGTCGGTCCAGGGGGTCCGGTGTCGGCCGTGGCGGGCGGATCGTCTCGGCGTGGAGGCGGCTGTCTCCGGTGACCAGCACGCCGCGCTCGGTGTAACTGTGCGCGGCCGCGTGCTCAGCCCAGCGCGCAAGCTCGTGGAAGTTGTCGCGGTTCATGCCGTGGTTCATCATGGCGGCCGCAGCTAGGTGTACTGACCGGTGACGTTGGTCAATCGTGAGAAGGGCGGCTTGTTCCCGGAGGCTGTGTGGGGTCGGTGGTGGTTGTAGTAGTGCAGCCATCCGTCGAGTTCGCCGCGTCTTTCGGCTTCGGATGTGTAGCAGCGGGCGTAGGCCCACCCGTCGGCCATGGTGCGATGGAAACGCTCGACCTTCCCTGAATCGGCCTGACTTTCGTTCCTATCGGGAGCCTTGTCCGGCAGTTGCTGGATTGGCTGATTCGAGGTCAGCGTAGTACGCGTTCTCGACCTCGGTGGGGGTGCGCATGTCGAGCTCGCCATGGAGGCGCTGATTGTTCCACCACCACACCCACTCGAGCGTCGCCAGCTCGACCCGTTCGACCGTGCGCCAGGGCCCTTGCTGGCGGATCAGCTCGGTCTTGTAGAGGTTGTTGATGGCTTCCGCCCGGGGCGTTATCAAATGAGTCGCCGACGGTTCCCGTCGATGGGACAGCACCGAGTTCGACGATCCGGTCGGTGTAGACCATCGCCATGTAGTTCGACCCGTGGTTGGAGTGATGTGTCAGCCCGGTGAGATCGCCGCCGGCACCCCAGGCCGCCATGTCGAGGGCCTGCATCGGCAAGATCTCCGACCGCAGCGTCGATGCGACGTTCCAACCGACGATGCGTCTCGAGTAGACGTCGGTGACGAACGCAACGTAGGCGAATCCGGACCACGTCGCGACGTAGGTGACGTCGCAGACCCAAAGCCGCCGTGGTGCGGGAGCGGTGAAGCGTCTGTTCACCAGATCGTTCGGGAGCACGGTCGTCTTGTCGGAGCGCGTCGTGAACACCCGCTTCGACTTCGTCACGCCACGCACCCCGGCAAGGCGCATGAGGCGCTCGGTCTGGTCACGGCCGATGTCCCATCCCTGCCGACGCATCAGGGCGTGCATCTTCCGGCGTCCATAGACGCCGTAGTTCTCCGCATGAAGCCGCGCGATCTCCGGCACCAGCAACTCGTCCTTCAGATGCCGAGCCGACGGGGCACGGCCGACCGCGGCGCGATAACCGCGCGAGGTGAGGAACCCCTGGACCGCCGGGCGCAGGACCCAGCAGATGAGCTCGACCCCGAAACGATCCCGATGTTCATTGATGAACCGGATCATTTCGGTCAGGGGCGGTCGAGCTCCTTCGCGAAAAACACGCTCGCGGCCTTGAGGATCTCGTTCGCCTTGCGGAGCTCGGCGTTCTCCTTCTGCAGCCGCTTGATCTCCGCCGCCGCATCCGTCGTCAGCCCGGGCTTCACCCCGGCATCGACCTCGTACCGGCGTTGCCACAGCCGCAGCGTCTCCGGGCTCATACCGAGCAGTCCGGCTACGTGACGGACCGCGCTCATCATCGTCGGGTGCTCTGGCCGCGACTCCGCGAGCATCCGCAACGCACGCTCACGCATCTCCGGTGAATACTTCCTGTTCATCGTCTTCCATCCTTGCTTGAAGAACGGAACGAAAGTCAGGCCGATTCAATCTAGTTGCCTTCGACACGAAGCGCGACGACTGGCGCTTGTTCCGCCTCGACCACATCCACGACGCAAGCCCACGGCCAGCAACTCGCGACTTCGACCTGCCGGACTTTCCCCACACGTCCATCGAGGACTGGCTCACCACCGATTTCGGACGCCACCCAGCCCAGGTCAACTAACCTCTCCGGTCAGTACACCTAGGGGTGCCCAACTCCATCCCGGCCGCCCGTAAATCGAATCTGCCCTTAGCAGCTTGCATGAAACGGCGTCGTTGTAAATGAGACGCTCTGCTGTGAGCGCTGCGGCCCAGGCGGCCACAGAAGCGCCCCACAGCAGAAGGCTCAGCAAGACGGGGTTTGTGCGGCGACGAACGTTCAAAATATGCCTTCCTGGGGTCACGCTGACAGGCGATGTGTACAAGCCGTGCCTGGCTTGACCTCGTGCGTTCCGGGATCTGTGTTGCATCACCCCGCCCAATGCAGCGAACCAGGTACCTATAGATGGGCCATGAAAGAGGGCTAACGGAAGTGTCCCGATTCGGACTGACTGGTATTGCTCAGCGCGTCGTCTTGCTCAGATGAGGAATTCGCGGGGTCAGAGGGTTCCGGCCGGGTGGCCCTGCGGTTGTGCAGGGCCATGTATACGACAGAGGGGGCCATCAGGATCAGGACGAATATCGCGATCCAGTACCAGGCCAGGCCGTCGGAGAACACGGCCCCGGAAATCAGTAACAGTATCCCCGCCATGCGGAACGCAAACGCGCGGCCCGGGTTGTTGGGTGGGAGGCCTATCCAGGTCGGGATTTTTGCGTGCGGGTTGGCGTTGACGATCATGTGGGTCGCGTAGAAGAACGACGCGCACCCGAGGATCATGAGAAGAACGGCAATCACTGGTTGTCCTCCTTGTCAGGGCGAAGTTCACGTGCGATGGGCCGCTCATACGTGACGTTGCCCCGGTCGTGGGCCGCTGCGGGTGTCCCGTTGGGAATCGTCTGGTTGTCGAAGCGGACTCCTCGCGGGTTGGGTGGTAGGGCGGCCAGGATGAGCAGCGCGAGCGTGCCCAGCCCCGGGATGAGGAAGAGCATGAACCACAGTCCGGAGGCGTTGATGTCATGCAGTCGTCGGACGGACAGTGCGATGGCGAAGATGAACAGGAGGACGGAGACGAGCAGCGTGACCAGGGCGAGTAGCATCAGCGCGACGCTGGCTCCACCGTCCACGTCCGGCCAGTCCAGGTACCCCCGGTCCTGCGCGAAGCTGTAGGCCACCGAGAAGAGGAACGAATACAAGGCGATCCACCAGTATTCGGATCGCGACGCACGCCCGGAGAACGTGGTCCCCTTGCGCAGGAAGTTACCAATGGCGCGCAGGGGGCCGACGGACTCACCGGGCTGCGTTGAGCGGGGGAGCGGCTGGGCCGGGCACGTCATGGGGTTCTTCCTGTCGGGAACGCGGACAACGAACAAACCACGTTAGTGGCGGAACGTCACCGAACCCAGTGGCCATCCGGCCAGACTTCCCCTGAGGGCAGGGGTCCGTTCCTCGACACGGGCGCCCATGCTCCGGCGTGAGCCGCCAGGGCGTTTGTGGGATTCTGGGCCCATGGCTTCCAAGATCGAGGACTACGCCCTGCTCTCCAACATGCGCAGTGGGCCGTTGGTCTCCCGTCATGGCTCGGTGGACTGGTGGTGCGTCCCGAGCTTCGATTCGCCCGCGCTGTTCGCGGCGCTGCTGGGCACCCCAGACCACGGCCGCTGGTTGCTGGCGCCGTACTGCGCCGTGGACGACGACGCCGCGGTGGACCTCTCCCTGCCCGGCGTCACCGCGGTGGAGCGGTTCTACGCGGAGAACACGTTCGTGCTGCACACCGTGTGGACCACGGACACCGGCGTGGTGCGGGTCACCGATTTCATGCCCCTGAACTCCCGCACGGAACTGATCCGCCGGGTGGAGGGCCTCACGGGCGAGGTCGAGATGTTCCAGGACCTGCGGCTGCGCTTCAACTACGGCTCGTCGGTCCCGTGGCTGAGCCGCTTCGACGTGCTCGAGGGGGAATCGGAGGAGGGCGCGGTCGCGGAGTCCGTGCTCGTGGGCATGGCCGGCCCCGATTCCGTGGTGTTCCACGGTGACCCGCTGCCGGAGGCGGACCCGGACCGCCGCAAGCGGCGCCATGCGGGCTCCTTCACGGTGGCCGCGGGCCAGACCAGGGACTTCACGCTCACGTGGTTCCCGTCCCACGGCGTCCCGCCGGAAGCGGTGGACGTCAACGAGACCCTCACGGCCACGCTGAACCTGTGGCAGGAGTGGACGGATCTGTACGAACCGTACGATCCGCTCACGGACCCCACAGCGGACCCGGAGCTCCCGGAGGACGGGGACGACGGCGCGTGGGCGGCGTCGTCGGCGGAAAGGAGAGACGCGGGCGAGCCCGCGTCCGGCCGGGACGTGGGGCGTCACGGGGACCGCCCGGCGGACGCCGACGCCCAGGAGACGGTGCACTTCACGAGCACCCAGGACGCCCCCGAGGACATCATCCGCCGCAGCCTGCTCGTGGTGCGCGGGCTCATGCACCAGGCCACGGGCGGACTGATCGCCGCGGACACCACGTCCGTGCCGGAGGTGCTGGGCGGGGAACGCAACTGGGACCACCGCCACGCGTGGCCCCGGGACGCGGCCTCCGCGCTGGAGATCATGCTGGACCACGGCCACGACCGGGAGGCCGCGCAACTGCGCAACTGGCTGCTGCGCGCCGTGGCCGGGGACGTGGACAACCCCTCCAACATCTACACGCTGGACGGCTCCGGGCAGATCCGCGAACGCCTCGTGGACCTGCCGGGTTACGAGCGATCGCGCCCGGTGCGCGAGGGCAACGCATCCGGCAACCACTACCAGGCGGACGTGGCCGGTCACGTGCTGCGGGTGTTCGAGATGCTGCGTCGGCGCGGCGTGCAGGAGGACCACCTGTCCTGGCCGTTGCAGCAGGCGTTGCTGCGCGCCGTCGTGGCCAACTACGAGGAGAAGGACCAGGGCGTCTGGGAGATGCGCGGCGAACCCCAGTACTACACGCACTCGCGCGTGATGATGTGGGCCGCGCTGCAGGCCGGCGTGGACGCCGTGCGGATCCACGGGCTGCCCGGGGACGTGGAGACGTGGGAGGAACACCGGGACCAGCTCGCGCACGAGATCTGGACCAACGGCTACGACCCCCAGGTGGGTTCGTTCGTGCAGTACTACGGCTCCACGGACGTGGACGCCTCCCTGTTGCAGCTGCCCACGGTGGGTTTCGTGGCCTACGACGACGAACGCATGCTCGGCACCGTGGCGCGCATCCGCAAGGAGCTCACGGACCGGTCGGGGCTGCTGCACCGCTACCGCAACCTCCCGCAGCTCACCGACCTGGACGACGCCGAGGCGTTCGCGTCCTCGATCGGTCAGGACGGTTTCGCGGGGCAGTCGGTGCCGTCCGTGTCCGCGACCCTGCAGTTGGCCGAGCAGCTGGCGCTGTGCGGTCACACGGGGGACGCCACGCGGCTCACGGATCTCGTGCTCGGCACCGCCAACGAGCTGGGTCTGTTGCCCTCCACCTATTCGCCGTCCCAGCGCCGGGCCACCGGCAACTTCCCGCAGGTGGAGGCCCACCTGAACCTCATCCGGGTGCTGGACATCCTGCAGACGGAGCTCGATCGGTCGTAGGCCGGCGATTCTTCGCCGTGGCGGGGATCACGATAGCGTGTGAAGACCAGCCACGCCGGGCCCGGTGAGACTCGGCTGGTGGCCGAGGGAGTGCCTCGGCACCCTTCCCGGGCCGAGACTTTGGAGGCGTTGCAATGGCACGCACCGTCAATACCGGAACCGATCCTCACGCCCTCGCCGATCCCGCCGTGGACCTCGTGCGCACGTGGCTGCTCAGGGCGCAGGAGAACCAGCGGAAGAACACACAGAAGAACCCCGCAGAGGACCGTCTGGCCGCCGTGCTCCAGGACCCCAACGGGTTGGAGTTCACGGTGGGATTCGTGGATCGCGTCGTCCGCACCGAGGACACCAAGGCTGCGGCCAAGGCCCTGCAGGACATCGCGACGTTGACCCCGCAGTCCATGCCCGCCACGGACCGGGCCCAGATCCAGGCGGGCACGGCGCTGTCCGGCGTGCTGCCCTCCGTGGTGGTCCCCGCGGCACGCACCCGGTTGCGGCAAATGGTGGGACACATGGTCGTGGACGCCCGCCCCGGCCCGTTCGGCAAGTCCGTCAAGGCCCTGCGGTTGCACGGGCACCGGCTCAACATCAACCTGCTGGGCGAGGAAGTGCTCGGCGAGGACGAGGCCAAGAAGCACCTCGCGGACGCCGAGGGCCTGCTGCGCCGCGAGGACGTGGACTACGTCTCCCTCAAGGTCTCCTCCGTGGTACCGCAACTGTCCCACTGGGGCTTCGACCGCACCGCCGAGCGCGTGGTCGAGCGGTTGCTGCCGCTGTACGAGACCGCGGCCACCAAGGGCACCGGCAAGATGTTCATCAACCTGGACATGGAGGTCTACTCGGACCTCGAACTGACCATCGAGGTGTTCCAGCGGCTGCTGAACAAGCCCCAGCTGAAGAACCTCGAGGCCGGCATCGTCATCCAGGCCTATCTTCCAGACGCCCTCGGCGCCATCCAGCGGCTCTCCGAGTGGTCCGGGCAGCGCGTCGCGGACGGCGGCGCACAGATTAAGGTCCGCCTGGTCAAGGGCGCGAACCTCGCCATGGAGAACGTGGACGCGGAAATGCACGGCTGGCCGCTGGCCACCATGGAGTCCAAGCAGGCCACGGACACCAACTACAAGCGCGTGCTCACCTGGCTGTTCCACCCCGAGCGCATGCGCGGTATGCGCCTGGGGGTCGCGGGGCACAACCTCTTCGACATCGCGTTCGCCCACCTGCTCGCGGCGGAGCGCGGCGTCACCGACCGCATCGAGTTCGAGATGCTCCAGGGCATGGCCACCTCCCAGAGCGAGGCCGTGTCCACGGACGTGGGCCAGCTGCTGCTGTACGTGCCGGCCGTGAAGCCCGCGGAGTTCGACGTCGCCGTGTCCTACCTGGTGCGGCGGCTCGAGGAGAACTCCGCGAACGAGAACTTCATGTCCGGGATCTTCGACCTGGGTCCGGACAACTGGGTCTTCCAACGCGAGGAGACCCGGTTCCGGGCGGCGCTCGCTGACCTCGAGGACGATCCCCGGGCGCTCGATCCGCGGCGCGTGCAGGACCGCCGCGCGGAAACCACGGGGGAGACCCCCACAATCCCCCTGGACGAGCCGTTCCGCAACGAACCGGACACGGACGTCTCCGTCCCCGCCAACCAGAAGTGGGCGGAGGAGATCGCCGAACGCATCGGGGACCCACAGTGGTACGCATCGCTGGCGGTCCCCGAGCTGCTGCGGGACGTCCAGGAGAACTCGGGGGATGCGGTCGAGGCCGTGAACGACGTCGTCGCCACCGCCAAGGCCGCGGGGCAGCGGTGGGCCGCCACGCCCGCTCGCGAGCGCGCCGAGATCCTCAACCGCGCCGGGGACATCCTGGCCGCGCGCCGCGGTCACCTCATGGCCGTGGCCGGCGCGGAGACGGGCAAGGTGTTGGGGCAGAGCGATCCGGAGGTCTCCGAGGCGGTGGACTTCTGCCGCTACTACGCACGGCGCGCGCTCGAGCTGGCCGCCGTGGACGGCGGGGACTTCGTGCCGCACGCCGTGACCGTGGTGACCCCGCCGTGGAACTTCCCGCTGGCTATCCCTACGGGCACTACGGTGGCGCCCCTGGCCACGGGCTCGGCCGTGATCCACAAGCCCTCGCCCGAATCGCGGCGCTGCTCCACCGCCTTGTGTGAAGCACTGTGGGAGGCCGGTGTGCCCCGGGACGTGCTGCAGCTCGTGGCCCCCGTGGAGGGGGAGGCCGGTCAGCAGCTGATCTCCCACCCGGACGTGGAGCGCGTGGTGCTCACGGGCGCGTACGAGACGGCGCAGTTGTTCGCGTCGTGGGATCCCGCGCGGCCCCTCACGGCCGAGACCTCCGGGAAGAACGCGCTCGTGATCACGCCCAGCGCGGACCGTGACCAGGCGGTGTGGGACCTGGTGTCCAGCGCGTTCGGTCACGCGGGGCAGAAGTGCTCCGCGGCATCGCTCGGCATCCTGGTGGGTTCGGTGGCCACGTCCGAGCGGTTCCGCCGCCAGCTCGTGGACGCCGCCTCCTCCATGGTGGTGGACTGGCCCGTGAACCTGCAGGCCTCGGTGGGCCCCACCGTGGAGCAGCCCTCGGACAAGCTCCGCCGCGCCCTCACCCAGCTGGAGCCGGGTGAAGAGTGGCTCATCGAGCCGAAGCAGCTGGACGACTCCGGGCGGCTGTGGCGTCCCGGGATCCGCACCGGTGTGAAGCCCGGGTCCTTCTTCCACCTCACGGAGTGCTTCGGTCCCGTCCTGGGGCTCATGTCCGCGGACAGCCTGGAACAGGCCGTGGAGCTGCAGAACGCCACGGACTACGGGCTCACCGCGGGCATCCACTCGCTGGACGCGGACGAGATCCTGCGCTGGGTGGACTCCGTGCAGGCCGGCAACCTCTACGTGAACCGGGGAATCACGGGTGCGATCGTGCAGCGTCAGCCGTTCGGTGGCTGGAAGCGCTCCTCCGTGGGCCTCGGTGCCAAGGCCGGTGGTCCCAACTACCTGGCGTCGCTGGGCCGCTGGAAGCGCGCCGGGTTCTCGGACTCCAGCACGGACCGCGGCGCGGCCGGCGCGTGGGTCCTCGCTCCGCGCGTGCACCGCGCGCTGGACGCCGTGACCCCGTTGATCTCGGACGAGGACCTCGTGTGGTTGCGCCGCGCCGCGCAGTCGGACCAGTCCGAGTGGCAGCGCGAGTTCGGCCAGGTCAAGGACCCCACTGCCCTGCGCAGCGAGGCGAACCTGTTCCGCTACCGCCCCCGCACCGTGGTGGTGCGCGCCCAGGAGGGTGCGTCCCTCACGGACGTCCTGCGCGTGGGCCTCGCGGCCGTGCGCTCGGGTTCGCAGGTGGTCCTCAGCGCCGCGGACTCGCTGCCCGCAGCCGTGAACGGGCTGTTCGCCACGGTGCTGAACCCGGCGTCCGACGCCGAGTTCGCGCACGCCCTGGGCACCGGTTCCCTGGGCCCGCTGGGTCAGCTCTCGGACCTGCGCGCCCTGGACGACGACGCCCTCGACGTCCGCCACGGCGCCCGCGTCCGCGTGATCTCCCCGTGGGACGGCTCCGAGGAGGACCTCAAGGACCTCTACGCGGTGCGCGCCGAGCACCCGGACATCGCCCTGATCACCGAGGACGTGGTGGGCGCCGGGCGCGTGGAGATGATGTACATGCTGGCCGAGCAGGCCGTGTCCATCACCATGCACCGCTTCGGCAACCATAGCCAGTCCATGCAGCGGGTGGTGGACGAGCTGGTGCGGTGACCCGGTGGCGTCGCCCCTGACGCCTGACCGACCACGAGTCGCGCTCCCGATCCACGGGGGTGCGGCTCGTGCCGTGAGGGGCGGTCCCGGTGCGCCGCTCCCCGGCCCACGGTGCGGTTCCCGGCCCCGGGGCATTTCGCGCCTCAGATTCACCGCCCCCTGGTGTTCTCCTTCTGCTGCCGCCACCTCCGCCCACCGGTCACCATCACAAGCACCGCCACCAGCAGGAGGGCCCACCCGATGAGACCGCGCCAGGGGGGCGGACACGGGAATGCGTGGTGACTTTGTTTGCCGATCATCTACCGGCTTTAGGGTCACCAGCATGTATTCCAGGTCTGCCTCTGCATTCTTCGCCATCGCCATGGGGGCTGGTCTGATCCATGGAGCCGCGAGTCTCTACTGGGCTCTGGGCGGCAACTGGTTGCTGGTGACCGTGGGGCAGCTCCCCGTGGAGATGCAGCGTGAAGGAGGGCCGCAGTTTCACATGATGCTCGACGCTATTGCGGGCGCCAGATTGCCGCAGCAGTGATTCCATGGGTGGATCACCGCACTGCCCCCATGCATGCGTGGATCCGGTTGGTCTCGTGGCTCGGGGCCGCCGCGGTGCTCCTGCGGGGTGGAGCCGGCACGGCGGGTGCATGGGGCTCGGTGGTTCTCGGGCACTCGACCTGGGCCGACTCCGTGGTTCTCGGCCATGCCCTCCTGTGGGATTCCCTGTTCGTCCTATGGGGATTGGCGCTTGCCGGAGGACCGGGTCACTCGCTCGTGAGCGCCTTGACGAACACGTCCTGGATATCCTCCGGGGTGCGGGCGACGTGCGAGGAGCCGCCCGTGGCCTCCGCGATCTGCTTCAGGACGTCCTCGTCCGCGTCCTTCGAGATGCCCACGGTGATGATGCGCACGGGGTTGTCCGGGTCCTGCTCGTCCTTGAGCATGGTGAGCAGGTTGTCGAGGGAGATGGAGCCGGGGTCGTGGTTCATGCCGTCGGTCAGGACGATCACCGTGCGCAGATGCCCGGGGGCGTCTTCGTGGAGCACCTCGCGGTAGGCGGCCAGGGTGGTGTCGTACAGGCCGGTGTAGCCGTCCGGGGCGTAGGTCAGGGACTCCACGTCCCGGGAGAGCTGGTCCCGCTGGGTGCCGCCGTCCACCGACGCGGAGAGCTCGCGTACCGGGGTGAGGGAGCGGTAGTCCTTGTCCCCGTCCAGGTGCCGCTGGAAGGTCCACAGGCCGAGGGCGTCGTGCTCGGGGAACAGCCCCACGGCGGTCGCGGCGGCGGCCTTCGTCAGATCCATGCGGGTGGAGCCGTCCTGGTCCACCTTCTCGCCCATGGACCCGGAGGCGTCGATTGCCACGAGTGCGTGGAACGGTTCCGCCAGGTGCTGCCACTGGGCGAGCGCCTGCTGCAGGGCGGCGTCGTCCGCGGTGGGGGCGTCGTCGCCGGGGGTGCTCGCCACGAGCTCCGTGTCCGCGTTACGGGAGTGGTAGGCGTCCCACTCCGCGCGAGAAACCACGGTCTCGCTGCGCGGCGGGGCGCCGGAGGCCGCGCCCGCGGCCAGGGCGGGGCTCAGTGGGCTCGGGCTGGCGGTGGTCGCCGCGGTGGAGTGCTTGACGAGCTGCTCGAGTCGCTCGTCGGCACTGCGCACGGGCGCGGCGTCGCCCTCCGTGCGCGCACGGAATTTCAGGGCCTCGTCCGTGGCGGCCTTATCCGCGCGTCCGTTCTCGGCCTCGCCCAGCGCACGGGAGACCAGCTCGCGCGTGCCGGCGTCCTCCTGGGGGCGCCCCAGCTCCACGTTGCTGTCCTGCAGCACGGCGGACCAGGTGGTCGCGCTGGTCTTGGCGCGGGCGACGACGACGGGCTCCCCACCCGCCGTACTCGCGTCACCGGACGCGGCGCTCGAGGCCGCGTCCGAGGGTTTCTCGCTCGCGGCGTCGTCCCCGCGCGGGATCAGGAAGACGGCGGCGAGCAGCAGCAGGACGGCCACCAGGCCCAGGGCCAGCCAGGTCAGCAGCGTTCCGCTCGGCCCGCGGCGTTCGGCGCGGTGCGCTCCGCGGTGCCGGTGCGTTCCAGGATCGGTCATCTCGGTGTTCCCCCATCTCGTGCGTCACGGCCCCCGCGGGCGGTGGTGCACAGCCAGCCCGCTGCCCGCAGTGATGCGGCCGCGGTGCGTCCCCACGCCGTGGTGAGGTGGCACACACGACGTCTTCCCCGGGGACAACATTACGAGGTTTCGACGACGCCGCGGCGGCATGACGCCGTTTGGCGCCGCCGCTGGGGCTGGGCCATCCCCCTGCCCGTGCAGACCACCCGGCCCGACCGCCGGGTCAGCCCAGCACAGCCCGCAGGTACGGTGCAGTGGCGCTGTCCGGGTGCGCCGCGACGTCGGCGGGAGTGCCCGCGACAACCACCCGCCCGCCGTCCGAGCCGGCACCCGGGCCCATGTCGATCACGTGATCGGCCTGGGCAACCATGCGCATGTCCAGCTCGGCCATGACCACCGTGTTGCCCGCGTCTGCCAGCCCCTGCAGGTGGTTCATGAGCCGGTCGCTGTCCGCGGGGTGCAGTCCGGCGGTGGGCTCGTCCAGCACGTAGAGAGTGTCCCCGCGCGAGGCCCGCTGCAGCTCGGAGGCGAGCTTGACCCGCTGCGCCTCACCGCCGGAGAGCTCGGTGGCGGGCTGGCCCAGCCGCAGGTAGCCGAGTCCCACGTCCCGCAGCACGCCCAGGGTGTGGTGGACGGCGTCCTCGCCCTCGAAGAACGTATGCGCCTCGTCCACGCTCATGGCCAGCACATCCGCCACGGAGCGCTCCCGCCACAGCACCTCCAGGGTCTCGGCCTTGTAGCGGGTCCCGTGGCAGTCCGGGCAGGGTGCGTAGATGCTCGGCAGGAACAGCAGCTCCACCATCACGCTGCCCTCGCCCTCGCACGTGGGGCAGCGCCCGCCGGCCACGTTGAACGAGAACCGTCCGGCCTTGTAGCCGCGCCGTTTCGCCTCGTCGGTTGCCGCGTAGAGCTTGCGGACGGCGTCGAACAGGCCGGTGTAGGTGGCCACGTTGGAGCGCGGAGTGCGCCCGATGGGCTTCTGGTCGATCACGACGACGCGCCGCACGCCCTCCGGCAGGGAGACCACGTGCCCGCGCACGTCGTCCGCGGCGTCGTCGGCCGTCAGCAGGTCCGACTCCGGGTCCCCGGTGATCTCCGTGTCCTCCGGGCCGCCGTGGCCCAGCCGCTCGCGCACCAGCACCGGCAGCGCCTGACTGACCAGGCTGGACTTGCCCGAGCCGGAGATGCCGGTGACGGCGGTGAGGCACCCGGCGGGGAAGCTCACGTCCAGGCCGCGCAGGTTGTTGCGGGTGACGCCCTCGAGCTCCAGCCACCCCTGGGGCGTGCGGGGCTCGCGCGCCACGGCCGACGGCGCGTGCTCGGCGAAGAGGTAGCGTCGCGTCGCGGACTCGGGCACGTCGGCGAGACCGCCCGGCTTACCGCTGTAGAGCACGCGGCCGCCGCGCTCGCCGGCATCCGGGCCGATGTCCACGAGCCAGTCCGCCTCGTGGATCACGGTCAGGGAGTGCTCCACCACGAACAGACTGTTGCCGCGGTCCTTGAGTCCGTGCAGGATCCCGATGAGCGCGTCCAGGTCCCGGGGGTGCAGACCTGCGGAGGGCTCGTCCAACACGTAGACCACGCCGAAGAGCTGGGACGAGAGCTGGGTGGCCAGCCGCAGCCGCTGCCGCTCACCTCCGGAGAGCGTGGGCGTGGTGCGGTCCAGGGAGAGGTATCCCAGGCCCAGGTCGATCATGGGCTGCAGCCGCGCCACGAGGTCCGCGGCGAGGCGCTGCGCGGCTGCCCGCTTCTCCACGGAGAGGTTCGGGGTGCGCCGGACGTCCGGGGCGGCGTCGTGCGAGGCACCGCCCTCCGCGACCCGCGAGGCGGTGGAGGCGGCGCGGGTCTTGGCGTCGAGCACGTGGTCCTCCAGGTGCTGCGCCTCGCCGGGGGTCCAGTCCTCGGCAGTCACGGAGCGCGCGATCTCCGCCAGGCGCGCGAGCGGCAGGTGCGAGAACTCGGCGATGTCCAGGCCCTCGAACGTCACGGACAGGGACTCGTGCTTGATCTTCTTGCCGTGGCACTCCGGGCACAGCTCGCTCGTGAGGTACTGGGCCGCGCGCTTCTTGGTGCTCGGGCTCTTCGCGTTGGCGAAGGTGTCCAGCACGTAGCGCCGCGCCCCGATGAACGTGCCCTGGTACGTGGGCTCCACGCCCTCCTCCTGGGCCTTGCGCGTCTGATTCGGGGTGAGCCCGCGGTACACGCCCACAGTGGGGCGGTCCTCGGTGTAGAGAATCCAGTCCCGGTCCTTCTTCGGCAGGTCCTTCCAAGGGGTGTCCACGTCGTAGCCCAGGGAGACCAGGATGTCCCGCTGGTTCTGCCCCGCCCACGCCACGGGCCAGGAGGCGACGGCGCGCTCACGGATGGTCAGCGACGGGTCCGGGACCATGGTGTCCTCGGTGACCTCGTAGACCCGCCCGATCCCGTGGCACGTGGGGCACGCGCCCTGCACAGTGTTCGCGGAGAAGTCCTCCGCGTAGAGCATGGCCTGTTCCGGCGGGTACCAACCGGCGCGAGAGTACAGCATCCGGACCAGGCTCGACAGCGTGGTCACGGTGGCCACGTCCGAGCGCGCTCCGCCCCCGCCGCGCTGCTGCTGGAGGGCGACGGCGGGCGGCAGCCCCTCAAGCACGTCCACGTCCGGGACACCCGCCTGGTCGATCAGCCGGCGCGCGTACGGCGCCACGGACTCCAGGTAGCGTCGCTGCGACTCCGCGAACAGCGTGCCGAACGCGAGGGACGACTTCCCCGAACCGGACACCCCCGTGAACACCACGATGGAGTCCCGGGGCAGGTCCAGGGAGACGTCCCGGAGGTTGTTCTGGCGCGCGCCGCGCACCACCACGCCGTGCTGCCAGGATGCGGTGCCGTTCTGTTCAGTAGTCACCTGGTCCACGCTACCCGGGGGTTCCGTCAGGCGGAGCGGGCCTGCCCTTCGGCGGTGTCCGGCATGGGGGACAACCAGCCATACAGCGTCCTCAACACCGTCGACATCCCCGCGGGCGCCGCATGACCGCCCATCGCCACGGGGCGCGGTCGAGTACTGCTCGAACGCCCCGCAGAGCGACCCGGACCGGGGCTGCGCTCGCCCCGATTGAGCACTATGGGATGGACGTGGACTTCGAGCGCACGGGTATTCTCAACCCGGCCGTGGAGCCTCACCGGGTGCAGTGGCTGAACAAGCCCCATGCTGAGGACGGTTCCAGCGTCTTCCTGGATGAGCGCGCGGTGCGTGGGCAGGTCCACTCCCCACATACCTCGCCGGGCGGTGAAGGAAGCGGGTGTGTGCCATAGGCCACCCCGCCACACTGGCCCGGGTGGTCGCGGAGCTGGGTGGCGAGATCCACGAATACAGCCGCGTGACCGAGCGGGACACCTCGGGTGACGGCGTGGTGGCCCGCACCGACGCCGGGCTCGTGGGGGCGCCTCGCGCCGTGCTGGCCACCAACGTGTTCCCGTCCCTGCTCGAGCGCGACAGGCTCAAGACCGTCCCGGTCTACGACTAGGCGCTGATGACCGAGCCGCTCACCGACGGGCAGCTGGACTCGTTCGGGTGGCGCAACAGGCAGAGCCTGGCGGATCTGGCCAACCAACCGGCTCGGCGGGGGTCGGCGGTCCTACCGCGGTCAGAACAGCAGCACCAGCACCACGATGACCGCCACGATCACTGCGAACACGATGGCCCAGTTGCGGGCCACGTGGCGGTCCTCGGCCCGGGTCTGCTCGCTGTCCGGGTCCCGGTCCGCGTACCGGTCGCTGCCCACGCCGTAGTACAGCTCGTTGGTGGACGGTTCGCGCGGGGGCACCGGCGGTCCGTGGCGGTCGGGCGAGTCCGAGGGGCCGGCCGGGTGGGCGGCGTCGTTCTCGTCCTGGGACTCGCCGCCGGTGGGACGTCCTGAGAGGCTGCCCGGCTCCCAGGTCTGCCGCGGTGCGTTGGCGCCGGGGCCCGCGATCGAGTCGCGCACGGGCACGCCCTCGCCCGGGTAGCGATGTCCGGGCCGGGAGGGCTCGTCCAGCTCGTCCTCGCCCAGCATCTCGGAGGCCGGGATGCCGGTGGTCGTGACCGCGGGGCCCTGCGAGCCGACGGGACCCTGCGGCGTCGGCATCGAACCGGGCGCGGGCGACGCCGCCGCTCCGCCGTCCCGGGGGTTGTCCGCCGCCGCGCGCAGCACCTCCGAGAAACGGGCCAGTGGCCCCCGCTGCGCGGGTGCCGCGTCGTGGGCGACCTGGTCCGCGCGATCCGCGACGGAACGCAGCACTGCAGCGTCGGACAGCCCGAGATCCCGGGCCGCCATGGCGAGTTCGAGGGGCGGGTGAGAAGGGTTTGCGGTGGTGGCCCACTCCAGGAGGCCCGTGCGGACGGGGGAGGACAGCGCATCCCGCAGGGCGGGCCGCAGCGCCGGGACATCGGCGAGGTCCAGCAGTTCGGACGGCGGGGTGCTGCCGTAGCCGTGGGCGGCCTGGTCCAGCGGGCCGCGGTGGCCGAAGAGGGCGGCGAGCATGGCGGCCGCCGCGTACCGGTCCTCCACGGTGCGCACGTCTGAAACGCGGCGCATCAGTTCCGCCTGGGCAGGGGAACCCGCCTGGCGGACCGTGTCCAGCAGTGCAGGGTCCGCGCGCACCAGCCGCGCCGGTTCCTGCAGGGCCCGGGCGAGCTCCGGATCCAGTGAGTCACTCATGACGTCCGCCTTTCTCAGTCGTGGGGAAAGCCTACGGGAGGTCGAGGGCGCGGTGCGGGGCTAGGGTGATCGACTGTGACCCGCACCCCATCCGCGCCGACGCGCACGGCCCCCGGAATCCTGCTGGCGGTGCTCATGGCCGCGATGGCAGCCGGGCCGGTGTTCAACTACGGGGTGGGTGCGCTGAGCGCCACCATCGTGGAGAGCTATGGGATCACCGAGGGGCAGTATGGGTTCATCATCACGGCGGTGTTCGTGGTAGCGGGTCTCGCGGCGCCGCTGCTGGGAGTGCTCGCGGACCGCATTGACACCCGCGTGCAGCTCACCCTGATCTTCGGGGGTGTGCTGGTGGCGTTCCTGCTCAGCGCCACGTGGCAGTCCTACGCCATGCTGATGGTCGCGGCCCTGATTGCGGGTCTTGCGCAGTCCTTCTCCAACCCGGTGACCAACCGCATCGTCGCGCAGCGCGTGCCGCTGGCCCAGCGCTCCGCGTGGATGGGGTGGAAGCAGTCCGGGGTGCAGGTGGGTCTGCTGGTCGCGGGCCTCACGTTCCCGGTGGCGGGCGCGGCGTTCGGGTGGCGGGGTGCCGCACTGTTCGGCGCGCTGCTGTGCGTTCCCCTGCTCGTCACGGGGTGGACCGTGGTCACCCGGCTGCAGCGCCGCGCCCGAGAGAACACCCCGACGACGCCGCCCGCTCCCTCTCCCGTCGCGCCCTCCGCCGCGGCGTCGTCGGGGGCGCTGCCGCCCGCGGTGTGGCTGCTGACGCTGACGTCCTTCCTCAACGCGGTGGGCACGCAGGGCGTGAATGTGTACGCGCCCCTGTTCGCGGTGCGGGCCATGGGGTACACCGTCACGGTGGCCGGGTTGCTGCTGGGCACGATGGGGGTGATCGGGATCGGAAGCCGGATCGGGTGGGGCCGGGTGACCGGCAGGCTCGGCAGACCCGCACCGCTGATCCAGGTCATGAGCCTGGGCGGGATCGTGGGGCTCGGGCTGCTCGTGCTCGCGGAGACGACGCAGCAGCACTGGCTCATGTGGCTGGGCGTCGCCTTCCACGCCGCGCTGCCGCTGGCCGCGAACGTGGTGATCAACTCGGGAATCGTCGCCGCCGTGTCCGGGGAACGGATCGGTGTGGCGTCCGGACTGGTGGCCACCGGGATGTACCTGGGCTTCGCGCTGGGGCCCGTGGTGGTGGGCCAGCTCGTGGACCTCACGGAAGCGTTCACCGCCGGATGGGCCGCCGTCGCCGGGGCATACGTGCTGTGCTTTGTGGCGGCGCTGGTGCTCGGGCGGGTGCAGGCACGCAGAGCCTGAGATGTGAACGGGCCCGGGGCGCGCAGCGCTCGCTTGGGCCTGGTCCCCCCGGCCCGTTGCTTGTGGGGAACCACACGGGGAGGCGGCCCTGCCGCGTGCCCCGGCCCCCGCACATGTGGTGCGATGGACCCATGAGCACACCTCGCACGGACCTCTCGCAGACCCTCCGCCGCCTGGATGGCAGCAGTTACAGCGCGTACAAGCAGCTCAAGGGTTTGTGGCGGCTCGGGGAGGTGGAGCTCGTCCTGGACCGCGTGCAGTCGGACCCGTACGCCCCGCCGTCCCTCGCGCGCGTGCGGCTGCCCCTGCGCAGCACGGGGATCCCGAGTGGGCTGATCGCCTCGAAGGACCGACGCGTGGCGGCCGGGGACTTCCTCACCCGGCAGTTCTCCCGTGCCGCCCGTGAGCTGGGCCCGCGCGGTGGCAAGGACTCGGGCGGGATCTCCATCCAGAGCACTGGCCAGGAGATCCTCGAGCGCTCGTCCGTCCTGGTGCCGCACCCCGCGGCCGCGGATGCGCACGTGGAGGTGCGCTGCGAGATCGCCCTGCCCGCCGCGGGCCGCCGCATCAAGGGCCATGCCGCGCACCGGCTGCTCACCGAGGTGCTGCCGGGCGTCGTCGAGCGCGCGCTGCGGTACGAGAACCTGGACGCCCGCGCCCTGCAGGCCCACGTGACCTCCCACCTGGACGCCCAGCACCTGCGGGAGCAGCTGCCGCAGCGTGGACTCGTGGCGTTCGTCGCGGACAGCGCCGTGCTGCCGCGCGCCTCCGGGCACCGGGACGAACCGCTGGCCCGGGGCGCCGTCCCGTTCGAGACGCCTCCGGAGCT
Organism: Kocuria sp. CPCC 205261; assembly: GCF_040981025.1. NCBI lineage: Bacteria > Bacillati > Actinomycetota > Actinomycetes > Micrococcales > Micrococcaceae > Kocuria > Kocuria sp. CPCC 205261. Next base: position 24,705 of record NZ_JAVKPU010000011.1, read on the forward strand.
GCGCGTGGAGCTCGAGCTCGAAGACGGGTCGACCGTGAGCGGCATGGGGATCCCCGAGGGCGTCACGGTGGTCGTGGGTGGCGGCTACCACGGCAAGTCCACGCTGCTGCAGGCCCTGGAGCGCGGGGTCTATAGCCACGTGCCTGGCGACGGCCGCGAACGCGTGGTCACCCTGCCGAGCGCCATGTCCGTGCGCGCGGAGGACGGCCGGGCCGTGAGCAACACGGACGTCTCGCCGTTCATCAACAACCTGCCCACCGGCGCGGACACCCGCGACTTCAGCACGTCCAACGCCTCCGGCTCCACGTCCCAGGCGGCCGCCACTGTGGAGGCCGTCGAGGCGCAGGCGGCGGTGCTCCTGCTGGACGAGGACACGTGCGCCACCAACCTCATGGTGCGGGACGAGCGGATGCGGGCCATGGTTCCGGGCGAACGCGAGCCCATCACACCGTTCGTGGACCGCGCGGGGGCCCTCTACGCGGAGCGTGGGGTGTCTTCGATCCTGGTCACGGGTGGCTCCGGGGCGTTCCTGGACGTCGCGGACCTGGTGGTGGCCATGGACGCCTACCGCGCCGTGGATGTCACCGAGCGCGCCCGGCAGGTGGTGCGGGACTTCCCACGCCCCGAGGACATGCGTCCTGCGACATCCTTCGGGGAGATCCGCCCGCACGTTCCTGGCGGCGCCTCGGAAGCGTCCGGCACGGTCCCGGCCGAACGCGGTACCACCCCGTCCGGACCCGGTGCCGCGGGGCACGATGCCTCCCGGTCCGGTCCGCGCCATGGCGCCACCCAGCAGGGCGGCAGGGACAAACCCGCTCGCGCTCGCGGTCTCGACACCATCCAGTGGGGCCGCGAGGACGTGGACCTCTCCGCTCTGAGCCAGCTCGTGGACCCTTCGCAGACGGAAGCGATTGCGCGGCTTCTGGAGGAGGTCGAGCGCACGGCCGACGGCCGCACTCTTCTGACCGAGCTGGTGGACGCGGCCCTGGAGCGGGTGGTGCGGGACGGACTGGACGCCCTGGCCCGCCACAGGGGCCACCCGGGACATCTGGCGCTGCCCCGTGCACAGGACGTGGTGGCGGCCTACCACCGGGTGCGCCGATGAGGGGCAGCGCGTGACCCCGGCAGCGGTGTGCGTCCCCTCGTACGGCTGCTCCCTCGGAGCAGAGGAGGGGCAGAAATCCGCGGCGGTGGAGCACCGGCGGTGCACAGGCCGAGACTCGCGGAGGAGAAAGGGAGGAGAGACGCGCAGGTGGGGAGCGACGTCGTCCGGGGTTAGTTATCCACCGCGCGGCGAATGTCCTCCAGCGAAGTCAGCTCGCCCGCGTTGATGCGTTCGCGCACCGACTCGTATTGCTCCTGGGAGGACGCGAACGGAATCTCCTGCCCCTGGGCGTCCAGCAGGCGGCCGTCCACGAACTGGTCGCCGTCCTGCAGCGCGCCGGCCTCGCGCGGGGAGAGCACCCGCAGCCCCACGGTGTTCATGCCCATGGCCTCGGTGGTGCGCCGGCTGCGGCCCATCTCGTTGAAGAAGAAGTTCAGGAGCAGCGCGGCCACGGCGGCGGACGAGATACCGGAAGAGAAGATGATGCCCACCCAGTCGGGGAACGCGTCGTAGAAGGTGGGGACCACGATCGGGACCATGCCGAAGGACAGGGAGACGGCCACGATGATCAGGTTCATGCCGCCGCGGTAGTCCACGCGGGCCAGCGTGCGGATGCCCGAGGACATCACGGTGCCGAAGAGCACGAAGCCCGCACCGCCCATCACCGGCAGGGGGATGGCGGCGATGACCTGGCCGAGCACGGGCAGCATGCCCAGCAGCACCATGAACACGCCACCCAGGGCCACCACGTAGCGGCTCTTGACCTTGGTGATCGCCACCAGGCCCACGTTCTGCACGAACGCCGTCTGCGTGAAGGAGTTGAACACCGGCGCCACGGCGGAGGACAGCATGTCCGCGCGCAGCCCGTCCGCGATGCGTGCCGAGTTGATGCGCGAGCCCGTGATCTCGGACAGGGCCAGGATGTCAGCGGTGGTCTCCGCCATGTTCACCAGGATCACAATGCCCATGGCCACGATCGCCGCCATATGGAACGTGGGTGCACCGAAGTGGAACGGGGAGGGCAGCGCAACCCACGGCCCCTGCCCCACGTGCGAAAAGTCCGCCATGCCGGTGGCCCACGCCACCACGGTGCCCACCACGATCGCCACCAGGATGGCCAGCCGTGACAGCACCGCTCCGCCGAACTTGGACAGCAGCAGCACGGCAAGCAGCGTGACCCCCGCCAGGGCGATGTTGCCCAGCGAGCCGTAGCCGGGTGCCTTCTCGTCCCCGCCCATGGACCACGACGCCGCCACGGGCACCAGGGTGATGCCAATGGTCGTGATGATGGACCCCGTGACCACGGGCGGAAAGAAGCGCAGCACGCGGGCAAAGAAGGGGGCCACCAGGAACCCGAAGGCGGAGGCCACCATGATGGAGCCCATCACCGACTGGATGCCGCCCCCCGTGGCCAGCACGGACAGCATCGTGGCGATCCCGGTGAAGGAGACCCCCTGCACGAGCGGCAGCTGGGAACCGATCCGCGGCAGCCCCCACGCCTGCAGGAACGTGGCGAACCCGCCCACGAACAGGGCGGCGGCCACGAGCAGGGCGGTGGTGGCGGCGTCGTACCCGGCGGCACTGGCCACCACGAGCGGCACGGCGATCAGACCGCCGTACATGGTGAGGATGTGCTGCACGGCGTACGCCACGGTGCGCCCGGCGCCCAGCCGTTCGTCCTCGGGGCGGGACCCCCGCTCGTGGGAAAGGGCGGGTGATGCGCTGCTGGGCATGAGGATCCTCGATCGGGGCAGTCGTGAGGGGACACGGAAAGTGTAGGCGGGCGCGGCGCGTGCAGTGCCCGCCGCGCAAAACCGACTACCCTACGGGAATGGCCTTTCACGCGGACTCCACCGAACTGGACAACAAGGAAATCCTGACCTGGGAGGGGTTCGGGACCGCCACCCGGGAACTCGCCCAGCAGATCGTGGACTCGGAATTCGTCCCGGACATCATCATCGCGGTGGCGCGCGGTGGTCTGCTGCCCGCCGGGGCGCTGTCCTACGCCATGGGCGTGAAGCTCTCTGACGCCGTGAACGTCGAGTTCTACACGGACGTCCACGAGACCCTTCCGGACCCGGTGCTGCTCGCCCCCATGCTGGACACGGACTCCATCAGCGACAAGAAGGTCCTGGTCGTGGACGACGTCGTGGACTCCGGACGCACCCTTTCCCTTGTGCTGGAGCTGCTGCGCGGCTATGGCGCCGAGTGCCGCTCCGCCGTGGTCTACGAGAAGCCCCGCTCGGAGGTCCGTCCGGACTTCTCCTGGAAGTCCACGGACGAGTGGATTGTCTTCCCGTGGTCCGCGCAGGAGCCGGTGACCAAGCAGGGCTGATCCGCCCGTCGGCGCCGCCCCGCGCGCTGCAAAAGCTCAGCAGGTGCCGTCTACCGAGCAGCAGACGGCACCTGCTCCGTTAAAGCACGCGATTGCGGGGGGCGTGGGGGTGCTGGTGCGTGAGGTGCTACTTCTTGACCCGCTCCCACACCAGCCCGGCCGTGGCCTCCGCAATGGCCCGCTCCTCGTCCGTGGTCACCACGAGGACCTCGATTGCGGAGGTCTCCGCACTGATGCGGGCCACGTCCCCCCGGGGGGCTTCGTTGAGCGTGGGGTCCAGGGTGATCCCGAGCGCGCCCAACTGGTCGCACACCATGGCGCGGAACTTGGGGGAGTTCTCGCCGATGCCCGCGGTGAAGATCAGCGCGTGGGCTCCACCGACTGCCACGTGGTAGCCGCCGATGTACTTCGCCAGGCGGTAGGCGGCCATGTCCAGTGCGAGCTGCGCCCGCCGGTCCCCGGAGCCGGCCCGCTGCGCCACGGCCCGCATGTCCGAGTCCCCGCAGACGCCCTGCAGACCCGACTCGTTGTTGAGGATTCGGTTCATGTCCTGGGCGCTCATCCCGGGGTTGCGCTCCAGCATGGCGGTGACCACGGAGGGGTCCAGGTCCCCGCTACGGGTGCCCATGACCAGTCCGGCCAGGGGGGTGTAGCCCATGGAGGTGTCGTAGGAGCGGCCCTCGCGGATGGCGGTGGCCGAGGCGCCGTTGCCCAGGTGGGCCACCACGGTGTTGAACTGTTCCCGCGGGATGCCCAGGAACTCGCAAGCCTTGCCGGTCACGTAGTCGTGCGAGGTGCCGTGGAAACCGTAGCGGCGCATCCCGTGTAGCTCGTACCACTGCTCGGGGACGGCGTAGCGCCAGGCCTTCTCGGGCATCGTGCGGTGGAAGGCGGTGTCGAACACGCACACCTGGGGCATCCCCGGATAGGTCTTCTGGATGGCCCGCAGTCCCAGGGCATGCGCGGGGTTGTGCAGCGGTGCCAGCGGGGCCAGTCGCTCGATCGCCCGGATGATCTCGTTGTTCACCAGCACGGGGGCGGAGAAGCGCTCGCCGCCGTGCACCACGCGGTGGCCCGCGGCGTCGATGGTGCGCCCGCCGAGCTCTTCGTCCAGACGCTGGGCGAGGATTTCCAGGGCCTGGGTGTGGTCCTGGATCTCCGACGTGCCGATGTTCTCGATCAGCCCCTTGGTGATCACCTCGCCGCCGGCCATTCCCGCCGTGGCCGTGGCGAGGGGGACGTTCTCGTCGATCGCGGGCATGGAGGAAGTGTAGGCCTGCGGTTCCCCGTCCGCCGGTTCGACCTCCCGCACCTGGTACTTGATGGAGGACGAGCCGCAGTTGACGACCAGTACGAGCATGGTGGTTTCCCTTCGGCGGCGCGCGGGCCGCGGTTGCCAGTGGCGGAGTTCGGGGTTGACGACGCCGCTGCGTCACCAACGCGGGCACGGCGGCCCCGCGCGCGGGGCCGCCGTGTCGTCACAGCGTTTGTGCTTGGATCGCGGTGATGGCCACCGTGTTGACGATGTCGTCCACGGTGCAGCCGCGGGAGAGGTCGTTCACGGGCTTGCGCAGCCCCTGCAGCACGGGGCCCACGGCCACCGCGCCCGCGGACTGCTGCACGGCCTTGTAGGTGTTGTTGCCGGTGTTCAGGTCCGGGAACACGAACACGGTGGCCTGCCCCGCGACGTGCGAGCCCGGCAGCTTGGACTTGGCGATCGAGGCATCCACGGCGGCGTCGTACTGGATGGGCCCCTCGACCTCGAAATCGGGGTGGGCCTCGCGCACCAGGTCGGTCGCGGCGCGTACGCGCTCCACGTCCTCCCCGGAACCGGACCCGCCGGTGGAATAGGAGAGCATGGCCACCCGCGGCTCCACTCCGAACTCCCGGGCGGTCTGGGCGGAGGCGAGGGCGATGTCCGCGAGGGCCTGCTCGTCCGGGTTGGGGTTCACGGCGCAGTCGCCGTAGACCAGCACGCGGTCCGCGAGCAACATGAAGAACACGGAGGAGACGATGTGTACGCCCTCGCGGGTCTTCACAAATTCCAGGGCGGGGCGGATGGTGTTGGCGGTCGTGTGGGCCGCTCCGGAGACCATGCCGTCCACGTCCCCCATCTGCACCATCATGGTCCCGAAGTAGGAACCGTCGGTCATCCGTTCGAGGGCCTGTTCCTTGCTCACACCCTTGTGGGAGCGCAGTTTCACGTACTCGTCGGCGTATTTCTCACGCAGTGCGGCGTCGTGCTGGAAGTCCACGAGGTCCAGGCCGTCGGCGTCGAAGTCGAGCTCGATGCCCTCCGACTGTGCGAGCGCCCGGACGCTCTCGGGATCGCCCAGCACGGTGAGGTCGCAGAAGTTGCGCCGGTGGATGAGCTCCGCGGCGCGCAGGATGCGGGGGTCGTCTCCCTCGGGCAGCACGATCCGCTTGCGGTCCGCCCGTGCGGACTCCACGAGCTCGTGCAGGAACCGCAGGGGGGTGCGCCGCACGGGCCGCGGCAGGGTGAGCCGCCCCGAGAGCTCGTCGCTGTCCACGTGCTCCGCCCACGCGCCGCGCGCGGCGGCGATCTTGCGGGAGTGCGCGCCGGCCAGGGTGCCGCGCGTGCCGGCCACGGCCTGCGCGGTGGTGAAGGTGTCCTGCTCGGTGGTCAGCACGGGGAATGGAGCCGCGCCCAGCAGCGAGCCCACCGCGCCGGCGGGCCGGAAGCCTCCGGTCAGCAGCATCCCGGCGGGCACCGGCAGCGTGGGCGCCAACGACGACGCCAGGGTCGCCGAGACCACGTCCGTCCGGTCCCCGGGGGTGATCACCAGGTCCCCGTCCGCGATCTGGTCCAGGAAGTTCCCGGCGGTCATCGCGGCCACCTTCACGGCCTTGATGTCGCGGTCCAGGGACGCGGAGTTGAAGTCCGTGCCGTAGCCCTGGGCGTCCACGAGCTCGGCGACGGTGGGGTTCGAGATCGCGGGGATCTCCGGGATCACGTACGCGGGGAGGTTGTGGTTGCCGGGCTTGGCCTCCCGGCGGATCTGCTCCGCCTGCTCCGGGTCCGCTCGGTTGACGATCACGGCGTAGATGTCGCACCCGGCCTGGCGCAGCTCGGTACGGGTCACGTCGATCGCGTTGAGCACGTCCTTCACACGTCCGGACTCGTGGGCTCCGATCACCGCGGCCACGGAGCAGCCCATGTTGTTGGCCAGGCGGGCGTTGAGGTCGAACTCAGCGGTGACCGCGTTGTGGGCCAGCAGGTCGGTGCCGTCCACGACGATCACATCGCACTCCAGCGCCATCTCGGAGTACACGGCCATGGCGGCGGAGTCGAGGTCGTCGTGCTCACCGGAGGCGAGGATCTCGCGGCAGCGCTCCAGAGACACCGCGCCCCGGCACCGAGAGTCCGGGAGGTCGAAGGTGCGCTTCATGAGCTGCAGGACGGAGTCGTCTTCCGGTGCCGCGCCGTCGAAGACCGGACGGAAGAAACCCAGGGCGTCCGTGCGCTTGAACATGGTGTCCGCGAGGCCCAGTGCCACCAGCGTCTTGCCGCTCCGCGGTGTCATGGCGGAAATGTAGATGCCCTGCGTCATGGAACGTGCTCCCTCACGGTCGACCGGCTATACGTCCCAGTCTAGGGAACCCGCCTCCGACCACGAGTCGTCCCACCGGGCAGGTTTCGTACGAAAATCGCATGAACAGGCGGTGTGCGGGCCTCGGGGCCGACGCCGAGGGAACACATTGTGGCGGGGGTCGCGCTCGCCCGACACCGGTGCGAGACTGGATCCATGTTGGTTGCCTTCTCAGTTTCCCCCAGCGGCGGGGACAACCCGGACGCCTCCGTCCACGACGCGGTGGCCGCGGCGGTGCACGTGGTGCGCGAGTCCGGGCTGCCCAACCGCACAGATTCCATGTTCACCACCATCGAGGGTGAGTGGGACGAGTGCATGGCCGTGGTCAAGGAAGCCACGGCTGCGGTGGCCGATTACGGCCCGCGTGTGTCCCTCGTGCTCAAGGCGGACATCCGCCCGGGGCACACCGGTGAGCTCGCGGGCAAGGTGGAGCGCCTCGAGTCCGCCCTGCACACCCACGAGCTCGGTAGGTCCCAGGAGCGGCGCGGGATCACGACCGGTGACAACTAGCAGCCTCCCCACCCTGTGCGTGTCCAGCGGCGACCGCGCGGGTGAGCACGAGCGGGCGAGCACGCGGGTGACGTCACACAGGTGAGCAGGAAGAACCGGAAGAAGGGCACGGAAGCGGGTGGCGCGGCGTCGTCGTCGGATGCTCCGGGGCTCGTGGAGCGCACCTGGACCACGGACACCGGGACCGTGGAATTGCAGCGGGATCCTTACGTCCCGGGGGCGTGGTTGCTGCGCGTGAACGGGGTGCCGTCCTCGCACATCGTCCCGGACCGCCCGGACCAGCTCGAGTTCGAGTACATGCGCTGGTTCTCCACCGTGGTCGAGGAGCATGTGAACACGCACCTGAATCCCACCTCGCTGCGGGTCCTGCACCTGGGCGGCGGCGCGTGTTCCATGGCCCGCTACCTCGCGTGGCGCTATCCGCAGGCACGCCAGGTGGTCGTGGAGTTCGACGCCGCTCTCACGCGCCTCGTGCGCGAATGGCTCGATCTGCCCCGCGCACCGCTGCTGCGGATCCGCGCGGGCGAGGCCCGGGAGGTCACGGAGACACTCACGGAGGACTCGCGCGACGTCGTGCTGCGGGACGTCTTCGCGGGGGAGCAGACCCCGGGACACCTGCGCACGGTGGAGTTCACCCGGCAGGTGGACCGGGTGCTCTCCCCGGACGGGATCTACGTGCTGAACGTGGGGGACACTCGCAACCTCAAGGGCACACGCGCGGAGATCGCCGCGTTGCTCGAGGTCTTCGAGCACGTGGCCGCCGTCGCGGATCCCGCGATGCTCAAGGGCCGCCGCTACGGCAACGTGGTGCTCGCGGCCTCCCGCGCCGCCCTGCCCGCGGCCGGTTCCGCCGACGCCGCCGCGCTCGCCAAGGAGCTACTGGGCGGTTCCCTGCCCGCGCAGTACAAGGACACCGCGTGGTGCCGGGAGTTCGCGGGGGATGCCCAGCCGTGGCACGACAAGCCCGCGGATCCGGTCCCGATGCCCCCACCCGGCAACGGTTCCGAGGCGTGACCCGTCACGGCACCCGCGGGGGCTGAGCGCGGAATGGCGCGAGTGGCGTCGTCGTCAGGAGAAGGGCGGTGTCAGCGGGTCCAACCCTCTACGACGCCGATGCCGAAGAACAGCACGAAGGCGAGCGCCACCACGTACATGAGTGGGTGGACGTCCTTGGCGCGGCCCTGCACCAGGCGGATGAAGACGTAGGAGACGAAGCCCGCGCCGATGCCGTTGGCGATCGAGTAGGTGAACGGCATGACGGCGAAGGCCAGGAACGCGGGGACGGAGACACCCCAGTCGCTCCAGTCGATGTGCACCACGTTGCGGGCCATCAGGAAGCCCACGACCACCATGGCCGGGGCCACGGCCTCGAAGGGCACCACGTTCACGAGCGGGGTGAGGAACATGGCCGCGAGGAACAGCACGCCGGTGACCACGTTGGCAAGACCGGTGCGGGCGCCCTCGGCGATACCCGTGGAGGACTCCACGAAGATCTGGTTCGAGGACACGGAACCGGTACCGCCGGCCACCGCGCCCAGCGCGTCGACGAGCAGCACGCGGTCCACGCGTTCGATCCGTCCGTTCGCGTCCACGAGACCCGCTTGTTGGGACAGGCCCACCATGGTGCCCATCGCATCGAAGAAGATGGAGAGCAGGATCGTGAAGATCAACAGGGCGCACGCGATGACCCCGAGCTGACGGAACGCGTCGATGGGCGCGGCCGCACCGATCAGGGACAGGTCCGGTAGGGCGAACAGACCCTCGGGGTTGGCGGGTACCACCAGCGACCAGCCGTGAGGGTTCTCGGTCGCGGACCCCGCGGGGGAGACCGCTTCCAACACGTGCGCCAGGATGGTAGTGAGCACCACGGAGATCAGGATCCCGCCCTTGACGTTGCGCACCACGAACGCCACGGTCAGCAACAACCCCACCACGAACGTGAGCGTGGGCCAGCCGAACAGCTGACCGCCGTTGCCCAGTTGCACGGGAACCGTGGTGTGGGCGGCGTCCGGGATCCGCCGCACGAAGCCGGCGTTGACGAAACCGAGCAGTGCGATGAACAGCCCGATCCCCACCACGATCGCGGTCTTGAGGGAGTCCGGCACGGCGTTGAACACGGCGGTGCGGAACCCGGTGAGCACCAGGATCACCATGATCACACCGGCCCAGATGACCAGACCCATGACCTCGGGCCATGTGAGCCCCGGGTTCGTGGCGATCGTCACGGCCAGGAACGCGTTGACGCCCAGACCCGTGGCCATGCCGAACGGGGACTTGGCCCACAGCCCCATGAGGATGGTCAGCACGCCGGCCACGAGTGCGGTCATCGCGGCGACACGTTCACCGCCCAGGATGTTGCCCGCGCCGTCCTCGCCGTAGCCCAGCACGAGAGGATTGAGCACCACGATGTAGCTCATGGCGATGAACGTGGCCACGCCACCGCGGATCTCACGGCCCACGGTGGAGCCGCGACGGGTGATCGAGAAGTAGCGGTCCAGTCCGCCTCGCGGTTCGGTCCGGGTGGCTGGCGGAGTGCTTGACGACATGGGGATCCTCACGGACGGCTGGGCAGGGAGCACCGACAACGGCGGGGGTGTTTGTGTAGAAATACTACGTCGACGCCGCTCGCACCCTCCGCAGATGCTCGTTCGTCCGCCCGTGTTTAGGCACTAATGAGTTGATGTCACTACCGTGGAGGCAGTCCCCGCAAGCACGTGAGACACGCGTGCGCGTCGAAAGGAATTCCGTGGCAACTTCCAACACCCAACGTCCGCTGCGCGTGGCCGTGATCGGCGCAGGCCCGGCCGGCATCTACGCCGCGGACATGCTCACCAAGACCGAGGCGGTCCGTGAGGGTGAGCTCGAGGTCAGCGTGGATCTGTTCGACCGTTACCCCACCCCGTTCGGGCTCATCCGCTACGGCGTGGCCCCGGACCACCCCCGGATCAAGGGCATCATCACGGCGCTGCGTTCCATCCTGGACCGCGGTGACATCCGGTTCTTCGGCAACGTGGAGTACGGCAAGGACATCACCCTCGGGGAGTTCCTGACCCACTACGACGCCGTGATCTTCGCCACGGGTGCGGTCAACGACGCGCCGCTGCAGATCCCCGGCGCGGACCTGGACGGCTCCTACGGCGCCGCCCGTTTCGTGGCGTGGTACGACGGCCACCCCGACTACCCGCGCACGTGGCCGCTCGAGGCCAAGGAGATCGCGGTGATCGGCAACGGCAACGTGGCCCTGGACGTGGCTCGCGTGCTGTCCAAGCACGCCGAGGACATGCTCGTGACCGAGATCCCGGGCAACGTGTACCAGGGGCTGCGCAAGTCCCCCGTCACGGACGTACACATCTTCGGCCGCCGCGGTCCCGCCCAGATCAAGTTCACGCCGCTCGAGCTACGTGAACTCGCGAAGTCCCGTGACGTGGACATCGTGGTCTACGACGACGACTTCCAGTTCGACGAGGCCTCCGAGAAGGCCATGACCGAGAACAACCAGATCAAGGTCATGATGAAGACGCTGCAGAAGTGGCGCGAGGACGATTCCCCCAAGACGGCGTCCCGTCGCCTGCACCTGCACTTCCTGCAGACCCCGGACGAGATCCTCGGGGACGAGAACGGCAAGGTCCGCGCGATCCGCATGGAACGCACCCGGCTCAACGGGGACGCCTCCGTGACCGGCACGGGCGAGTACACCGAGTTCCCCGTGCAGGCCGTCTACCACGCGATCGGGTACCTGGGCTCGCCCCTGCCCGAGCTGCCGTTCGATCCCGAACGCGGGGTGATCCTCAACGAGGAGGGCCGCGTGATCGAGGCGGACGGTTCCCCGGTTCCCGGCGTGTACGCCACGGGCTGGATCAAGCGCGGCCCCGTGGGCCTGATCGGGGCCACCAAGTCCGACGCCCTCGAGACCGTGAACCACATCATGGAGGACCGCGCGTCCCTCGCGGATCCGGATCACCCGCAGCCCGAGGCCGTGGTGGAACTGCTCGAGGACAAGGGCGTTCAGTACACCACGTGGGACGGCTGGCTCGTGCTGGACGAGTACGAACAGAGCTTGGGCCAGTCCTCCCACGACGCCGAGGGCAACCCCCGCGAGCGCGTCAAGGTCGTGGAGCGGGACGAGATGATCTCGGTCTCGCGCGAGGGTGTCGCCAAGTAGTCACGCGCCCGCGCTCCAGCGGCCCGCACCCGGGTTCATGACACCGGGTGCGGGCCGCTGCCGTTCCCGGGGCCGGGTCGACGACGTCGCACGGGCCGGTGCCGCCGTCGCCATGCCGCACGGGTCGGGTTCACGACGCCGCGCCGGCCGGACCTGGACCCCCGGCACCGCGCGAGTGGGGCGGCCCGAGGGCTCAGACCCCCAGCACCTCCCGGGTGTGTTCACCCAGCAGCACACCGTCCGGGTCGAGCTCTGCACGCAGCGCGAGGAACTCGTCCCAGTGGGGATAGCTCGGCGTGAGGTCCGCGGCGGTACGGGTGTGCAGGGTGGCCCAGTGGGGGCGCCCGCCGTGGGCCACGAAGATCTCCTCCGCCGCGCGGAAGAACGTCTTGTGGGGGCGTTTGCCGTACTGGCGCAGGTTGATCCACCCCGTGTACCGACCGGCCGCGGGAGAGAGGTAGCCCTGCTCCGGCGGGGAGCAGCGCACGATCACGGGGAAGGTGAGTTTGTACCCATCGCGATCCACGAGTGCCTTCAGCTCCCGGAACGCGGGGACGGTGGCCTCGAGGGGCAGGGCGTACTCGCTGGCCACGTAGTGCACCGGTCGTGAGGCGGTGAAGGCTCGGTAGGAGATGTCCGTGTAGCGCCGGGAACTCACGGCCATGGACCCGATCTTGTTCAACCCGCCCACGGTGCGGGGCATCATGGTGCCCACGCGCCCCAGTCCTGCGGACAGTGAGGTGCGCAGAACGGCATCGTCCGTGCGGCGCAGTGCGCGGGAGATCGGGGAGGCGGGGCGCGTGTAGGTCGTGGAGAGCCGGTGCAGACGGCTCATGACGCGCGTGTGGGCCACGGACGTGCCGGGCATCCACGAGAACTCGAAGTGGTCCGCGCCGGACATCCGTTCCTGCAGTGAGTCCACGAGACCCGCGACGGGTTCGCGGAACTCGGCGCAGTGCAGGCGGAACGCGCTCACGCAGCGCAGCGTGACCGTGAGGACCACGCCCAGCACGCCCAGGTGCACGCGAGCGGCGCGCAGCAGATCTGGGCGGTGGGTCTCGGAGCACTTGATCACGTCCCCGGAGGGCGTGGCGAGGCTGATCCCGATCACCTGGTCCCCCAGGGAGGGCTGTCCGAGCCCCGTGCCGTGGGTCCCCGTGGCGATCGCGCCCGCCACGGTCATGTGGGCGCAGTCCGACAGGTTGGCCAGGGCCAGTCCGTGCTCCTCCAGGATCAGGTTGAGCTGGTGCACCGTGGTGCCCGCGAAGACCGTGACCTGCTGGCGGTCCTCGTCCACGCTCGCGAGTCCTGTGAGCAGGGAGGTGTCCAGGCGGACCCCGTCCGTGGGCACCAGCGGGGACCAACTGTGGCCGGAACCGGAGGGCCGAACGCTCAGCCCCGCGGTCGCGGCTTCCTCGAGCACACGCAGCACCTGGTCCGAGTCCTCGGGGCGCACGGTGGCGCCGGGTCTGCTCCGGAGATTGCCACCCCAGGAATGCCATGCGGCGCTCTTCACCTGCGCCGTCATGGCGGGCGGGTGTGCTGATCCGCGTGTGCTCACGGTTCGTCTCCGTTCCGGGGTCTCGTGGACCCCTGTGCTGGACGGGCCGGTGCCGCAGGCCGTGCGGCCCCCGGGATCGATCCGTCAAGTGTCCCCCCGTCCCCGTGCGTGCCGTGGCGCGCGAGCGGGGCGTCGGTTCCGAACCACACCATCATGTCACCGACCCCGCCCGATCCGCTCCCCGCGTGACTAGGCTGGGGCCAGGAACCGAGGGCGCAGGAGGATCATCATGGACACACGTACTGCCGAGATCGTGGTGGGCGTGGACGGCTCCGAGCAGAGCTTGGCCGCCCTGCACTGGGCCGCCCGGGAGGCCCACCGCCGCGGGGCGCCGCTGCACGTCGTGACCGCCTACTCGGTGCCGATGATCGGGGGCTCCACCTTCGACGTCGGCTACGCCGCGTTCGACGACGCCGCCATGAACCGCGCCGTGGAGGACCTCGTGGGCGAGGCACGACGCCGCGTGGCCGAGTTGGACGTGGACGTCCGGTCCACCGTCCAGGCCGGGGACCCCTCCGGTGTGTTGCTCGAACTGAGCGAGGACGCCCAGTTGCTGGTCCTGGGTTCCCGCGGTCGGGGCGGGTTGATCGGCCGCCTGCTGGGTTCGGTGTCCACCGCGGTGCCCGCCCACGCGCACTGCCCCGTGGGCATCATCCCCCTTCAGTGGGGCAGGGAGTACCAACTGCACGAGAACGTGAGCCGCCGTCAGGCGTTCGTGGACGGTGTGACCGTGGGCTCGGATGGTTCCCAACAGGCGAGTTCCGCGATGCTGTGGGCCGCGGAGGAGGCCGAACAGCTCGGGGTGCCGCTGACCGTGGTGTGCGCCGCGCCGTCGGACTCCGGATCCTCCGCGTGGCTGCCCTCGCCCGTGGACTTCGACAACCTGCGCGGGGAGATCCAGGCCGCGATCGACGCCGGCGTGCGGTGGCTGCGCGGGCACTTCCCGAACCTGGACATCACCGGCGAGCTCGTGGACGGATCCCCCATCCACGTCCTTGTGGAACGTTCGGCCCAGAACCAACTGGTGGTCACGGGGACCCGCGGTCGCGGCGGATTCGCGGGCATGCTGTTGGGCTCCACGTCCCAGGGGGTGCTGCACAACAGTGCCGGGCCGGCCATGATTGTGCCGTGCATCCGGGACCCGCGACTCTCGGACAGACCGGACGTCGCGATCTGAATCGAGGCGGCGCCGCTGCTCGGTGCCGACGCCTGGTGTCGAACGCGATGTGCCCCATCGGGGTGCCGCCCCCCGGGGTGCCATCCCCGCCGTTCCGCGGCGTGCGCGGGCCCGGCGGGACACCGCGCGGGTTTGTGCAACCGAGCCGTTTGCCTCTAAGCTACTCACGGTCCATCGTCCGATATTGCCGCTGGTGATGCTCGGACGGCGTTCTGGCCCCCATCGTCTAGCGGCCTAGGACACCGCCCTTTCACGGCGGCGGCACGGGTTCGAATCCCGTTGGGGGTACGTTTTCCCGTGCGAGGTACCGCGGGGTGAGCGATTTGCACAGTGAGTCGTTCGTCCTGGTAGGATATTCACTCGTTGGAAACAATCAAGGCCCTGTAGCGCAGTTGGTTAGCGCGCCGCCCTGTCACGGCGGAGGTCGCGGGTTCAAGTCCCGTCAGGGTCGCTCAGGCGGCGATGAAAAGGAAACTTTTCGCGCCGTTGCGGCATATCACCGGATGTTGCCTCCGGGAACGTGCCTGGCTCTGTAGCTCAGTTGGTAGAGCGTACGACTGAAAATCGTAAGGTCACCGGATCGACGCCGGTCGGAGCCACTGAACCCCCGCGTGGCTTCTACACGCGGGGGTTTCTTCATGTCTTCCCGCTTCTCGGAGCGGCCCGACGTTCGCCGGGCGGGTCCCTCGAAGTAGCTCGGCATGGGCCGGGCGGTATCTTCGACCAGCACTGCTGCGGGTTGGTGGCGTGGTGGTGGCGTGCACCCGACCTCCAGGGTGCGCCGAGGTTGGGACCCTAGCGTGGAGAGGGCCGTTCGCGGACGCTGCGGAAGGACTGCGCGGTTCCGCTGCGTCGGTCCGGCAGCCCTGGGCCAGCGAGCGCAGCGGGTTCCGACGGCGCGGACGGCCGTAAGAGGCGTCGTCGTCGCAGCGGGACCCGACGCCGGATCGGAAGGATCAGCTGTGAATCACCAAGTGCGCGCACTGCTGGCGGGGGCCGGTCTCATCGTGCTCCTCACGGCGTGTGACGCGCGGCAGGGCCAGACCACCACGATCGAACTCTCACCCATCACGCCGTCCGCGAGCGCCGCGTCCCGCGCGCCGTCCGCGAGCCCCGCGGACACCCAGACGTGCTTCGACGTGGCCGAGGTCTACAGCGGGCTGGAGCTGCTGCCCCTCACCGATCGCAGCGAGGACGAGGACGCGAACGAGGACACCCTGGAACAGGCCCTTGAGTCCGTCAGCCGGCTCCGTGGGAAGCTCCCCGCCGAGGTGCGTCCGGCGTTCGAGGACGTCCGGGACATCCTCGACGACGCCGGCGCCACCCTCCAGCCCTCGGAGGCCGTGCGGATCCACCGGGCGTTGGAGCCGGCCGAGTCGTGGTTGCGGGCTAATTGCGCGAGCACACCGCGCCACTGATCCCGAGGTCCGTTCCGAGATCCGTTTTGCCCTTCGCCCCGGGCTTCGCCCTTTAGACGGG
Source organism: Kocuria sp. CPCC 205261 (assembly GCF_040981025.1). NCBI lineage: Bacteria > Bacillati > Actinomycetota > Actinomycetes > Micrococcales > Micrococcaceae > Kocuria > Kocuria sp. CPCC 205261. The sequence continues at coordinate 40,645 of NZ_JAVKPU010000011.1, forward strand.
GGTCAGCCTCGGCGCGGGGATCACGTCAGGCGCAGCCAGACCGCGCTGTCCACGCTCAACCGGTCGTTGACCACGGCGTTCTGGCCACTCGCCAGAAGCAGCTCACCGCGGGAGAGCTCGTCGAAACCGATCTCGCTCTCCCCGAGGTTCGCGGCCACCAGCACGGTCTCGCCGGTCCCGCACGACATGGTGTAGGCGAGGACATCCTGGTCACCCTCGCTCAGGGGATGCCACGCGAACTCGGCCGTGCCCAGTTCCAGGTCGTGCCGGAGTTCCAGAGCCCGGCGGTACAGGTTGAGCGTGGACTGCGGGTCACCCAGTTGGTGGTCCACCGTGATCCCAGCGAAGGACTCGGGCTGCGGCAACCACGGATCCGGACCGAAACCCAGCCCGTCACCCACGGGAGCCCACGGCAGGGGGACGCGAGCGCCGTCGCGCCCCAGCTCCGAACCCGCGGTGCGATGGAAGGTAGGGTCCTGCCGCGCGGCATCCGGCAACTCGGTGTGCTCCGGCAGACCGAGCTCGTCGCCCTGGTAGATGTACGCGGAACCCGGGAGGGAGAGCTCCACGAGGGCGGCGGCGCGCGCCCGGCGCAGCCCCTGACCGGCGTGCGGTTGCTCGTCCTGCGCGCCGATCCCGTTGGGGTAGGCCGTGCGGGAGCTCAACCCGTAGCGCGAGGCGTGGCGGACCGTGTCGTGATTGGAGAGCACCCACGTGGACGGCGCGCCCACGGCCGCATTGGCGCGCAGGGAGATCTCGATGGTGTCCCGCATGCGGTCGCGATGCCACCCGGCCACCAGGAAGTCGAAGTTGAAGGCCTGCTGCGCCTCATCCGGGCGCACATAGCGAGCCAGGCGCTCGGCGGGGCCCACCCATGCCTCCACCACGAGCATGCGATCGCCGGGGTACTCCTGAAGCACCGTGTGCCAGTCCCGGTAGATCTCGTGCACCCCGTCCTGGTCGAAGTAGGGGCCGGTGTCCATGGTCTTGCTGGGGCCGTCGGGCTCGTCCTGGGCGCCCTGGGCATCCGTGCCCTCGACCATGTGGACCTGCTCGTCCCAGTCCGGCAGGCCCGGGGCCTTGATCATGCCGTGGGCCACGTCCACCCGGAAACCGTCCGCCCCGCGGTCCAGCCAGAACCGCAGGATCGCCCGGAACTCCTCCCACACCTCCGGGTTCTCCCAGTTGAGGTCTGGTTGGGAAGAATCGAACAGGTGCAGATACCACTGCCCGTCCGGCACCCGGGTCCACGCCCGGCCCCCGAACAAGGACTTCCAATTGTTGGGCGGCTCCTCGCCGTTCTCGCCCCTGCCCTCGCGGAACATGTAGCGGTCCCGCTCCGGGGAGCCCGGCTCGGAGGTCAGGGCGGCCCGGAACCACTCGTGGTCCTCGGACGTGTGATTGGGTACCAGGTCCACGATGATCTTCAGGCCCAACCGGTGCGCTTCCTCCCGCATCCGGTCGAAGTCCTCGAGCGAACCGAAGCGCGGATCCACGGTGCGGTAGTCCGCGACGTCGTACCCGGCGTCGTGCTGCGGGGAGAGGTAGAACGGGGAGAGCCACACCGCGTCCACGCCCAGGTGCTTGAGGTATGGCAGCTTCTGGGTGACCCCGCCCAGGTCCCCCATGCCGTCCCCGTTGGAGTCCTTGAAGGAGCGGGGATACACCTGGTAGATGACGGCGTCGCGCCACCATTCGGTGCCGGTCGCGGTACGGGCACTGGTGTCGCTGGCGCTGGCAGTGGAGACCGAGGCGGTCTGGTCGGACCGGGCGGAGGGAGCCGTGGTGCGGTGGTCGGAGTGCGTTGAGGGGTCGGAAGTCACGGGATCCAGGCTACCCATCTCCCACGGGGCCTCGCAGCCACCGCGCCACCATCGCCGAACGTCCCCCCGCTTTTACTCAGCTAAAGCAGATTTTCGGACGCTGAGCTGCTTTAGCTGAGTAAAAGCGCAGGGATGGGTTGGCGCGGATGCGTCGGACGACGGCCCGCCGCCCCTCCGCGCCTCAGTTCGCCTGCTGCAAGTGGGCCAGCGGTGCCCAGCGCATGAAGATCCGGCGCAGCGCCGCGGTGGCCGCCGCCAGATCCCCTTCGCGCAGCAGTTCCACGGCGTCCGCCATGTCCCGGGGGCTCTCGTCCGGTTGGAGCCGATCCGCGATGGACCCGTAGTCCAGGCTCACCACGGAGGCAGCGCTGAACGCGCCCAGCCACCGCCCCAGGCGGGTGAGGTCCTGCGCGAACGCCGCAGCCTGGCGCGCCTCGTCCGGGAGGTCGTGCTCGTCAGCGCCCCCCGAGGCTTGCTGAGCGGCGTCCTCCACGGTCTGGGCGGCCTGGATCACCCGGCGCGCGGCGGTGTCCGCGGGGGCGATGAGTCGGTGCACCTCGTGCCCGGAGTGGTAGGAGGTCACGTGGTCCTCTGGGGCGAAGGCCGCGAACCACGCGAGCGGGACCACGTACGCGGACTCACGGGTGTACACGGGGTCGAACGTCTCGCGGGACGTGGCCTTCGCAGCGTCGCTGACCTGCTTCTCCGGAACGAGTAGCGGCAGCAACTGGGCGCTGTCGTCGTTCTCCGCGGCCGTGAACAGGCGAAGGGATCGACGCAGCCGTTGCGTGGGGTGGAAGACCGGGAAGTCGCCGGTGGGTCCGGGCAGGCGCCGTGAACCGGCGGGTGCGGTGGAGAACGGCATGGTCCACAGCGGCTCGCGTGCGGGCGGGAGCAACGGCTGGGAGGTGTCGGACAGTCGGGCCAGTTGCTCCGAAAGTTCGTGCACGCCCGCGGTAAAGGGGTCCAGGGCGCGGGGGATGCCGGGTGCGTAGGCGGCGTCGAGATCCTGCTGGGGCACGTAGATCCGCAGCGCGAAGCGCATGGGCGGGCCCGTGATGCTGCGGTAGGCGCTGCCCACGTTGATCAGGGGCATGGCTCAGTCGATCTCGATGACGACCGGGGCGTGGTCGGACGCGCCCTTGCCCTTGCGCTCCTCGCGATCGATCCACGCGTCCTGTACACGGGCCGCGAGCGCGGGGGAGCACAGCTGGAAGTCGATGCGCATGCCTTCCTTCTTGGGGAAGCGCAGCTGCGTGTAGTCCCAGTACGTGTACACGCCCGGCCCGGGGTGGCGCTCGCGGACCACGTCCTGGAACCCGGCGTCCTCGATGAACGCGTTGAAGGCCGCGCGCTCGGGTTCGCTCACATGGGTGTACCCGCCGTCGCGGAAGAGCTGGATGTCCCACACGTCCTCGTCACGCGGGGCCACGTTCCAGTCACCCACAAGTGCGATCTGGGCCTGCGGGTCCTCCTGCAGCCACTGTTCGGCGTGGCCCTCCAGGACGCGCAGCCACTCGAGCTTGTACGGCATGTGGGGGTCCTCCAGGCCGCGACCGTTGGGCACGTAGAGGGACCAGATCCGCACGCCGTCGCACGTGGCGGCGATCGCGCGCGCCTCCTGGGCGGGTTCCTGGCCGGGTTTGCCGAACGTGGGCTGACCGGGGAACGTGCGCTCCACGTCCTTGAGCCCCACGCGGGACGCGATGGCGACGCCGTTCCACTGATTCACGCCGAAATGCGCCACTTCGTAGCCCGCGAACTCGAACAGCTCCCATGGGAAGTTCTCGTCCTTGGCCTTGGTCTCCTGGATGGCCAGGACATCCACGTCCGAGCGGTCGAGCCACGCCTCGATGCGGTCGGCGCGGGCGCGGATGGAGTTCACGTTCCACGTGGCGATTCTCATGGGGTCCACCGTAGCGAGCCGCGGCCCACGCTGGGAAACCGCGGGCGGACGACGGACCGGGTTCTCGTACGAGGGACCGAGCGGATCGGTTCCGAAGGTGTTGTCGCAGGCCTGCGGGGCAGTGGACTCCACGGCTTCGCCGGCCTGGTCCTGCGCCTCGTTCGCGGCCTGGCTGGCCTCGCTCGTGGTGACGTCCGGGGCCACGGATGCGGCGGCGCCCGGGTTCTGTGTGGCGGCGTCGCCCACGAGGTCGTCCTTCCACGAGGGCTTATGGGACGGGGTGGATTGCCATTCGGCGGATTCCCGCCGCGTAACACCTCAGTGCCCCTGGCCGCGGGACGGGCGGTGTGAATTCCCAGGGCTGGTCCGGTCATGATCCGGGACGCGCCATGTGACGCCGCAGTAGTGTGAGGTCATGGACGCAAGGCGGGCGCTAGCCGAGATCAGAGAACGCCGTATCCTCCTGAAAGCGGCCGGTGCGGGTGCTGGTGCCCTGCTGGGGGCGCAGGCCGTGGTGATCGCCTCGCTCGCCGGGCTCGACTGGTGGAAGCGTCACGGGCGTCAGCAGCGTGACGCCCCGCACCCCGGGACGTTCAATGCGCACGTGCAGGACTCGGACATCACCATCTACACGTCGGGTGAGTCGGTGTACGAGGACATGCTCGATGCCATCGACAACGCCCAGCACTCCATTCACATGGAGACGTTCATCTGGAAGAACGACGAGACGGGTCAGCGCTTCCTGGACGCGTTCAACCGGGCTGCGGATCGGGGCGTGGAGGTGTTCATCATCTACGACGGGTTCGCGAACCTCGTGATCCCGTCCTCCTTTTACGACTTCTCGGACCGGGTTCATGTGTACCGGATGCCGGTGGTGCGCCGCCCGTTCTGGAAGGGGCCCCTGCGGTTCTCGGGCTTCAGCCATTCCAAGATCCTGGTGGTGGACGACAACATCGGTTTCGTGGGGGGCTACAACTTCGGTTCTCTCTATTCCCGGCAGTGGCGGGACACGCATATCCGGGAGATCGGGCCTGCGGTATGGGGGTTACGCAGCTCCATCGCGAGCGTGTGGAACGAGGACCGGGACCCGGAACACGCCATCGACTGGGTGGCGCCCAAGAATTGGGACCCGGAGGTGCGGGTCTCCGCGAACCTGCCCATCCAGCTCGTGTACCCCATCCGCGAGATGTACATGAACGCGATCAACAGGGCGCAGCACCACATCTGGGTGAACACGCCCTACTTCATCCCCGACCAGCAGATCCTGGACTGCCTCCTGGACGCGGCCGTTCGCGGGGTGGATGTGCGGATCATGGTCCCCAAGGACTCCAACCACATCCTGGCGGACTGGGTGTCCCGCGGGTTCTACGGCCAGTTGTTGGAGGGTGGGGTCACCATCTTGCTGTACGCCGCCTGCATGATCCACGCCAAGACCGCCACGATCGACGGCGAGTGGTCCACCGTGGGCACCGCCAACATCGACCGGCTCTCCCTCTCGTTCAACTACGAGACCAACGTGGAGATCGTGGACCCGGATTTCGCGGCCGAGATGGAGAAGGTCTTCCTCGCCGACAGCGAGCACTGTGAGGAGCTGTCCTCGCCCCAATGGCGCGATCGCCACCCCATGGCACGGGTCGCCGAGACGATCCTGGTACCGCTGCGCCCGTTCCTCTGACCGGACCTTTCCGATCGGCGACGACGCCGCTGACGCCACCGACGATGCCGCCCCGCCCACCGTGCGGGGCGGCGTCGTCGTCCTGTGGCGGGGTTGCGCAGCGGGGCCTCAACCCCGCGTGAGGTGACCCCTCAGCGTGGTGGCGGTGTACGCGGTGCGGAACAGGCCGCGGCGCTGGAGTTCGGGGACCACGAGGTCCACGAAGTCGTCCAGGGAGTCCGGCTGGACGGGCGGCATGAGGTTGAAGCCGTCCGCGCCGGCGTTGTCGAACCATTCCTGCATGCGATCCGCGATGGACTCCGGGGTGCCCACCATCGTGCAGTGACCCCCGCCGGCGGCGAGGCGGCCGAGCAACTGGCGGACCGTGGGGCGCTCGGCCTCGATGATCCGCAGGATGGTGCTGTAGCGGCCCTGCGGACCGGTGAACTCCTCCAGGGGCGGCAGCGTGGGCACGGGCGCATCTAGGTCCCACTGCGCGCAGTCCTGCTCCACGAACGTGGAGAGCTGTGCGAGCGACTGCTCCACAGGGAGCAAACGGTCCACGCGGGCCTGCTTCTCGAGGGCCTCTTCGTGCGTGCGGCCCACGTACGTGACCAGACCGGGCATCACGATCACGGAACCGGGATCACGCCCGGCGCGGGCCACTTCGGCCTTCACCGCCGCGTAGTACTCCTGCGCGGCGGGCAGATCGTAGGCCACGGCGTAGATCCCCTCTGCAAAGTCGGCCGCGAGTGCCTTGCCGGGCCCGGAGGCACCCGCTTGGAAGAGGACCGGTTCCCCCTGCGGGGAGCGCGGGACCGTGAGGGGTCCGTCCACCAGGAAGTGGCGGCCCTCGTGGTCCAGGCGGTGCAGCTTGGAGGGGTCCGCCCACTGGCCCTCGGGGTCCGCGGTGACGGCGTCCTCGTCCCAGCTGGCCCACAGGGCGCGGGCCACCTCCACGAACTCGCGGGCGCGTTCGTAGCGCTCGTCCTTGGGCGGCATGGCCCGGTAGCCGTGGTTGCGGGCTTCCGCATCCCACATGGAGGTCACCACGTTCCACCCCGCTCGCCCGCCCGAGATGTGGTCCAAGGACGCGAGCATCCTGGCCGCGTGGAACGGGGTGAAGAACGTGGTGGACACCGTGCAACCAGGCCGACGCGCTCGGTGGCCCGCGCCATCGCGGACAGCGCTGTCAGGGGTTCCAGGCTCCAGCGGGGCCCGCCGGAGACGTCACCCACGCTGTGCCCGTCCGCGAAGAACACCGCGTCGAACAGACCGCGTTCGGCAGTCCGCGCGAGCTCCTCGTAGTAGGCGATGTCCGTGAGGCGGTGCACCGGGGAGCCCGGCGCGCGCCACGCGGCCTGGTGGTGGCCGGCCCCGTAGAGGAAGGCGTTGAGGCGCAGCGTCCGGGCGGGTGTCCCGGGCGGCTGGTTCACCTGGGCGGGACGGGTGGACGCCGCAGGGGCGGCGGACGGGGTCCGCGCGGTGTCGTGCGGGGCGGCCATGTCAGTCCATCACCAGTCCACCGTCGACCACGAGGTTCTGCCCGGTGACGCCGCGGGACCAGTCGGAGGCGAAGAAGAGGGCGGTGTCCGCGAACTCCTCCGGGGTGGTGACCCGACCCAGGGGCGTACCGGCGGCAATGGCGTCGAAGACTTCGGCCGGGGTAGCGGCACTCGCGTCCGTGGTGCGTAGCAGGCCACCGGAGATCATGTTCACGGTGATGCCCAGGGCCCCCAGGTCCTTGGCCGCCGTACGTGTGAGGGAGAGCAGGGCGGCCTTGGCTGCGGTGTAGTCGTGGTAGGGGACCACGGGGTTCTGGAAGAGATTGGTGCCGATGTTGATGATGCGCCCGTGTCCGGACCGGCGCATCCCCGGGACGACCGCCTGGATCACGTTGAGTCCGCCCACGACCGCGCCGGTGAACTGCTGGGAAAGATCCTCGGCGGCGAGGTTTTCGAGCGAGGGGCGGGCGTCCCCGTTGAAGCTGAAGTCCACCAGCGCGTTGTTCACGGCCACCGTGATGGGCGCGCCGAAATGGTCCTGGGCGAGTGCCACCATCTCCTGCACCTGCCCGGCATCGGTCACGTCCGCCCGAACGGCAATGACCTTGTCCTCACCGAGTTCGCGCACCAGTGAGCGGGCGCGGTCCTCGCTCGCGTGGTAGTTCACGACCACCCGGGCGCCTTCGCGGGCGAAGGCTCGGCTGAGGTGTTCACCCAGACCCCGGGCTCCTCCGGTGATCAGGACGATGGTGGTGTCGATCCGCATGCTCACTCCTGTGGCTCACGGCGAAGAACGCGGTGCGCCACCCGTGCGGTGCCACCGTGACATCCCTTCGCCAGTACTAACTGGACAGGTTCGACGGGTGTCATCTCAGCCATTGCCTCCAGGGCTCCCCGGCCCGGTGGGTCGTGGGAACGTGCAGCGGCACCCCGTGTCACTGGGCCCAGTCTAAGCACAGGGGTCCGGACCGGGGTCGCGCACGGCGCAGGCCGTCGGCGGGCATGGCCAATGCGGTTGTCCAGCGCAGTCAGGCCAGGGTCGTCCCCTTGGGTATCGCGCGGGCGGGGAGGATCAGCCCTCCCGCCACCACTCGTCCGCCGGGGTCACCGGGACCGTGCGCTTGTGGCGGGTGCGCAGGAACGTGCTTTCGATCTTGCGGGCCACCTCCTCGGGGACGTCCTTGCCCTCGAGGAAGTCATCGATGTCGTCGTAGCGCAGGCCCAGCTCGTCCTCGTCCGTGCGCCCGGGGTTCTCGTCCAGGAGGTCCGCGGTGGGGACCTTGCCCACGAGTTGCTCGGAGGCTCCCAGGTACGCGAGCACCTGGCGGTTCTGCCGTTTGTTCAGCCCGCCCAGGGGCAGGACGTCCGCGCCGCCGTCGCCGAACTTGGTGAAGAACCCGGTGACCGATTCCGCCGCGTGATCCGTGCCGATCACCAGCAGGTTGTGGTCCCCGCCCACCGCGTACTGCGCCGTCATACGCACGCGGGCCTTGGTGTTACCACGGGTGAAATCGGTGAGCTGCTCACCGGTCGCGGCACCGTAGGCGGACTCGAAACCGCGGACGGCCGGCGCGACGTCGTACGTGATGACCCGGTCCGGTTGAATGAATTCGAGCGCCGCCTGGGCGTCGGCCTCGTCGTGCTGGATCCCGTGAGGCAGTCGCATGGCCACGAACTCGGCCTTGATCTCGTCCTCGCGCAGTTTCTCGACCGCGAGCTGGGCCAGGCGCCCGGCCAGGGTGGAGTCCACGCCGCCGCTGATCCCCAGGACGAACCCCGCGGTGTGCGTGGCCTTGAGGTAGTCGCTCAGGAAGTCGACGCGGCGTTGGGCCTCCCGCTCCGGATCGATCTGCGGAGAGACGCCGAGCTCGGCAATGATCTGTGCTTGCAATTCACGCATGCGTCCATGCTAGTGGCCGGTTCCCGCGGGGACAGGGGCCTACCGCCGGCCCGTCCCGTGGCCCGGAGGACGGAGGACGGAGGCCGGCGCTGGGCCCCCACGCTCGGACCCGCCCCCCGGAGGACCTATGAGATGCTGATCACATGAACGAGAACTCCTACGAGACCATTGAAGTCCGCCGCGAGGGACGCGTGGGTGTCATCACCCTGAACCGTCCCAAGGCACTGAACGCGCTGAACGAACAGACCATGCGGGACGTGGTGGCCGCCGCGACCGAGCTGGACCGTGACTCGGGGATCGGCGCGCTGATCCTCGCAGGTTCGGAGAAGGCCTTCGCGGCCGGTGCTGACATCAAGGAGATGTCCGGCAAGTCCGCGTCCGATATGTACCACGAGGACTTCTTCGCGGGGTGGGACGCTTTCGCCCGGCTGCGCACCCCCAAGATCGCCGCGGTGGCCGGTTACGCGCTCGGCGGTGGGTGCGAGCTCGCGATGATGTGCGATCTGATCCTCGCCGCGGACACTGCAGTGTTCGGTCAGCCCGAGATCGCCCTGGGTGTGATCCCCGGGATGGGCGGCACCCAGCGCCTCACCCGCGCCGTGGGCAAGGCCAAGGCCATGGACATGATCCTCACCGGACGGCAGATGCGCGCCGAGGAAGCCGAGCGTTCCGGTCTGGTCTCCCGCGTGGTCGCAGCGGACGAGCTCATGGACACCGCCCTGGAGGTCGCCGGAAAGATCGCGGAGATGTCCAAGCCCGCGGCCCAGCACGCGGTCGAGACCGTCAATGCCGCGTACGAGTCCGGGTTGTGGGCCGGCGTCCAGCACGAGCGGCGGGTCTTCCACGGGCTGTTCTCCACCGCGGACCAGAAGGAGGGCATGTCCGCGTTCGCGGAGAAGCGTAAGGCGCGGTTCTCCCACGAATGAGCCCTGTAGGGGACGACGACGCCGCGCGGCCCGGTCCGCGCGGCGTCGTCGCGTGTCAGGTCAACACTACGCAAGTGCGGTTCAAACACGGCCGTGGTTCCGCAGATGCGGATAAACTCCTCCCATGACCCACCTCCGTATCTCCCAGGCCGCGACCTTCGTGGGCGTCAGCGATGACACCGTCCGGCGGTGGATCGAGCAGGGCACGCTCACCGGGCACAAGGATTCCGCGGGGTACGCCGTGGTGGACGGCGCCGAACTCGCGGCATACGCGCGCGACAACGCCGTGAGCCCTCAGGATCCCGCCGGGGTGAACAGTTCGGCGCGCAACCGCCTCGTGGGACTCGTGACCGCCGTGACCTCCGATCCCGTGATGTCCCAGGTGGAGCTGCAGTGCGGCCCGCACCGGATCGTCTCGCTCATGAGCACGGAAGCGGTGCGTGACCTGGGGCTGGAACCGGGGTCCGTGGCCACGGCCGTGGTGAAGTCCACCGCGGTCATCGTCGAGACCGAGGGGCGCAAGTGATGGGGCGCGCGGCGACACGCATGCGCGCCCTGGCTTGCGCGGTGAGCGCGGTGGCGCTCTCCGGATGTGCGGGAGCGTCGGACGGGGGAGGGGACGCGGCGTCGTCGTCCGATCAGGAGACGACCCTGCGGGTGTCCGCGGCGGCCTCGCTGACCCATTCCTTCGACGAGCTCGCGCGCACGTTCGAGGCGGCGCACCCGGGGGTGAAGGTCAGCATGAACTACGGAGGCTCGTCCGGGCTCGTGCAACAGCTGACCGAGGGCGCCCCCGCGGACGTCTTCGCCTCCGCCGATCAGAAGAACATGAAGAAGCTCACGGACGCGGGCCTGGCCGCGGGGGAGCCGAGCGTGTTCGCGACCAATGTGCTCACCCTCGCGGTACCCAAGGACAACCCCGCGGACATCACCTCCTTCCGGGACGTGGTGGACCGGGACGTCAAGCTGGTCACGTGTGCCCCGGAGGTACCGTGCGGTGCAGCCACGCAGGAGATCGAGAAGGCCAACGGTGTCGCGCTCCACCCCGTGAGCCAGGAGAACGCGGTCACGGACGTGCTCGGCAAGGTGACCTCCGGGCAGGCGGACGCGGGGATCGTGTACGTCACGGATGCCAAGTCCGCGAAGGACAGGGTCACGACCGTCGAGATCCCGCGCACGGATCAGGCGGTCAACAACTACCCCGTGGTCGCCCTCAAGGATTCCGCGGAGCCGGAGCTCGCCCGGCAGTTCGTGGACCTCGTCCAGGGTGACGAGGGCCGGAAGGTCCTGGAGGACGCGGGCTTCGGCGCACCGTGACGCGCGGGTTCGTCACGACCCCCCGGTGGGTCCTGGTCCCGGCGGTGGCGGGGGCGCTGGTCATCCTGTTGCCCTTGCTCGGCATGGTGCTGCGCATCGACTGGGTGCACCTGGGGGAGTTGCTCACGAGCGAGTCCTCGCTCGCCGCGCTGTGGTTGAGCCTTCGCACCGCGGTCGCGTCCACGGCGCTGTGCCTGGTGCTGGGGGGCCCGCTTGCCCTGGTCCTGGCCCGTTCCACCGTGCGCGGCCTCACGCTCCTGCGCTCGCTGGTGCTGCTGCCGCTCGTGCTGCCACCCGTGGTGGGCGGTATCGCGCTGCTGTACACCTTTGGACGCATGGGTTTCCTGGGCGGCCCCCTGTCCTCGGCGGGCGTGGACATCGCGTTCACCACCGCGGCCGTCGTGCTCGCCCAGACGTTCGTGGCCCTGCCGTTCCTGGTGGTCTCCCTGGAGGGCACGCTGCGCACCGCGGGCGTTCGCTACGAACGGGTCGCGGCGGGCCTTGGTGCATCCCCCACGCGCACCCTGTTCCGGGTCACGCTGCCCCTGGTGCTGCCCGCGGTGCTCTCCGGGACCGCGCTGTCCTTCGCGCGCTGCCTCGGCGAGTTCGGCGCCACCCTCACGTTCGCGGGCAGCCTGCAGGGCGTGACCCGCACGCTCCCGCTCGAGATCTACCTGCAGCGCGAGACCGATCCCGACGCCGCCGTGGCCCTCTCCCTGCTGCTCGTGCTCGTTGCTCTGCTCGTCGTGGGGGTCAGTGCTCCCTCCCGACGACGCCGCGGCGCCGGCTTTCGCGCCAACCTCACCCGGTGGTTCGCGCCGGGTCCGCAGTGGGGTCCCAATCCGGAGGGATCACAGCCCCGCTCCGGCGGCTCGACGCAGTCCTCGAAGGACAGCCGCACTGCCCATGCGGTCGGTGACCGACCCGCGGCCGGGTCTGGGACGGCGGACGCCGGGGCCGGGCGGAATGGCGCCGTGGTCAGGACCGCAGCCGCATCCGCGGTTGCACCCGGGGGCGCGTCGGGCCTAGGGGTGAGCACGCCCCGCGTAGCGGGGGAGGCGCCCGGACTGATGGTCCGTGTTGAACACGACCGCCGCCGTGTGGCCGCCGATTTCACAGTGGGGCCGGGAACCACCGCGGCCCTGATCGGGCCCAATGGCGCGGGGAAGTCCACCGTGTTCGACGTGATCGCGGGCCTGCTGGCCCCCGACCACGGTGAGATCCGGGTGGGGGACGAATCCGTGCTGCGCGCCGGTGGGACGGCCCAGGACATGTGGGTCCCGGCGCATCGCAGGGGTGTGGCCCTGATGGCCCAGGAACCGTTGCTGTTCCCCCATCTCAACGTGCTCGACAACGTGGCCTTCGGCCCCCGGGCGAGTGGCGCGGGGAAGGCGATGGCGCGGCGTCGTGCCCTGGCGTGGCTGCGCGAGGTGGACGCGCGGGCGTTCGCCCAGCGCATGCCGGACGAGCTGTCCGGCGGGCAGGCCCAGCGCGTGGCGATCGCGCGGGTGCTGGCCGCAGAGCCGCGCGTGATCCTGCTGGACGAGCCCCTGAGCGCCCTGGACGTGACCGCGCGGCCTCGGATGAGGAAGGTGCTCCAGCGGGTGCTCGCCGGGCGCACCGCAATGATCGTGACGCACGACCCGCAGGACGTGGCCGAGCTCGCGGACCATGTGGTGCGGCTGGAGCGGGCCGGCAACCGGGATCCGGCACCGCGCACGACCGCCGACTGAGCGCGGCGCGCCTACTTCACCTCGCGCGTGAGCACACGCCAGATCCCGATCACCAACGGGACGGACAGCAGGGCGAGACCGAACGCCACGCCCTGGAGCACGGCGATCAGCTGGGTGAGCCACCCGCCCGCGAGCTGTCCCCAGTCCGGATCGGGATTCAGGGACTGGCCGGTCAGCGCGGCGAGGATCAGGAAGGCCACGAGGGCCATAACCCAGGCGAGAGCCACCGCGATGGTGCCCAGCGCCGCCGCCGAGAGCAGTTTGGCGAGGACCACGCGCAGCCTGCGGGGTTCCTGCGTGAAGGTGATGAGCGTGGTGCGCTGGCTCTACTCATTGCATGCCGTGATGATCCCGAGCACGGGCAGCAGCAGACTCGGGGGGGTCGTGGTCACGGCCGGGGCCGCCGACAAGGGTGCGCCGTCGTTGCGTGCGACCCACATGAACAAGCCCAGGGCCAGAGCGGTCAGCACGCCGATGGCGATCAGCAGACCGCGCCCGGCGCGGGTGTCCACCTGCTTGCGCAGCTCGACGCGCGGCAGGGTCAGGGACACACGGCGTCGAGGTCCAGCATCTCGCCCACCCGCGCCCTGCCCGCATCCGTGATGGTGGCGGAGAGCTGCGGCACCTCGCGGCCGGTGCGTCCGGGGTGCTGCGCAGCGGCGTCGAGCATCACGCCCACGTGTCGGCTGGGGTTCGGCAGCTTCGCGCAGCGGCGGCCCAGCACGAGCGCCTCACCCGAGCTGGCCGGCGTGAGACCGGTGAGCCTCCGCAGCAACCGAGGCAGGCGTGGTTTGTGGACATGTGCCTCCCACATGTCCAGGTCGATGGTGACCCCTGGGCCCACCGAATCCTGCACCCTCCCTGCGAGTCGTTCGCCCTCATGGCGGCTGGCCTCCCGCTGCTCTGCCGTTGGCCAGCCCCTCTCGTGGTCGAAGTTCCGAGTCCAGACCAGGACGTCCCTGGTGAGTTTCAGCAGGAGGGGGAAGTCCTCCTGGTCCGGGAGACCGTCCTCTCCCCAGAACGGCCAGCTGAAGGTGTACTCGTTGAACATGCGAACGATGGGTGGTTCTGCCATGGCCGGTGCTCTCGGGTGGACGGACAGCGCGTGGTGGGGACATCTTGCCGGGCCACGGTGCGCGGCAGCGCATGCCTCCCGGCAGAACCGCGCCAGCTCGGGTCGGTAGCATGAGTCGGGCCGGTGACCGTCCGGCGTCAACATCGAGAGAGGACAACCCATGGCCTTCGTCTGCAGCGCCACCTGGACTGCGAAGCCCGGAGAGGAGGACACCGTGCGTGACGCGCTCTCCCACCTCTCCCCGGCCGCTCGCCAGGAGCCCGGGAACCTCTACTACCAGGCGTACCAGAGCCCGGAGGAGCCTGCCGTGTTCCGCATCTTCGAGGTGTACACGGACGAGGATGCGTTCACGGCCCATGTGAGCTCCGAGCACTTCGACCAGTGGGGAACACGCCAGGCGATCCCCGCCCTGGCGGAGCGTGCGCACAAGACCTACGAGACGCTCGACTTCTGACCGCCACACGTGACCAACTACGAGGGGACAACGCCGCCGCGCCCGGATCCTGCCCCGGCTGAACGAGGGCCCGCGTGGGCCCTTGTCCTCAGCGAGGTCTTCCAGGCGCCGCTCGTGCTGGCCGCGCTGCTGGTGGTCCTGCCGTGGACCGTGCACAGGAGCCTCGGGGCACTGCTGTGGGGCGTGGCGGCGGCGCTGGCGGTCTGCGGGGTCTCACTCGCCACGGTCACGGTGCTGGCGCGCCGGGGTGTGCTCACCGACCACCACGTGAGCGTCAAGGAGCACCGCCGACCCGTGATGCTGGGGACCTTCGCGCTGGTGGCCGTGTTCCTGGCGGTCAACCTCGCGTTCCACGGACCCGTGGAGATCACCGGACTGCTCATGGCCACGCTCGCGGCGAGCGCGGTGGTCGCGCTCGTGAGCCCGTTCTGGAAAATCTCCGTGCACGGGATGATGATGGGCGGCACTGCGGTGATCCTGCCCGTCGCGGTGGGGCCGTGGGGTCTGCTGTTCCTGCCCGTCGCGGTGGCGGTGTGCGTGAGCCGCCGCGTCCTGCGCGCCCATACGTGGGCCCAGTTGTTCGCGGGCTTCGGTTTCGGGATCGTCGTCCTGGGCGGGATCTACGCACTGATCGCCGGTTGACGACGACGCCGCGCGGCCCGGTGCCGTCGCCGTGCTAGGGGTCATCGTGCCGTCGGCCCATGTACGGGCGGCCGCGGCGTCGACCGCTATGCGGGCGACTCGAGTACCTGGTTTGTTGCCCGGGCCAACCGGCCCTGACCCGCCGGCTCAGACCAGCGCGGTGAGCAGCGCTGCGGCCACCAACCCGCCGATCACGACCCACCCGGTGACCAGCAGCGTCTGTTTGGTCCCGAAATGCCGGGCGACCATGATGATCGAGGGGATGCTCAGGGCCGGCAGGGTGATGAGCAGGACCCCGGCCACCCCGTAGCTTGCGCCCGCCGCGGTGAGCCCCACGATCACCGGGATCTCGCCGCCGGTCGGGATCACCAGGGCCGCCCCGATCAGGCCCACGATGAGCAGCGAGAAGAGCCCGGCGTGGTCCGCGAGACCCGCGAAGTCCGAGAGCCATCCGGCGAACAACCCCACCAGCAGCACCAGGATCACGTACTCCGGGACGATCACCACCAGGTACCGGCCCAGTGCTCGCCCGAACCGGGTGACCAGCTCACCCCAGTGCTGCGGATCGGCGGGGAGGGCCTCGGGGGTCTGCACCGTGACGGTCGAGAACGTGCGGCTCACGAGCACTGCGGCGATCAACACCACCAGGATGCCCACGGCTACGCGCGTGGTCACGAAGGGCCAGGACATGGTCAGCGCCAGGAACACCAGCACCGCCGGGTTGAGCAGGGGGTTTGCGAGCCAGTACGCCATGGTGGCCCCCGCGGGCGCACCGCTGCGGCGCAGTCCGATGGCCACCGGCGCGGTGCAGCACGTGCACATCATGCTGGGCAGTGCCAGCAGCGCCCCGGAGATCCCCTGACCCCACGAGGTCTTGCGGCTGAGGACCCGCAGCAACCAGCGCCGGGGGACCAGGGATTCGAGGGCCGCGGCCACGAGCAGGGCAACGAGAGCGGCCTTCCATACGGCCTTCAGGTAGACCACGGTGAAGTCGATCGCACCCCGCAACGACGGTGCGGACCCCGGTTCGCCCGCGGAGCCGAAGATCGCCGCACCGTTCCACACCCCGGTTTCGGCGAGCGTCTGGGTCTTGGCCTCGTAGGGGAGCCACTTGGCCCACAACAGCCCGCCCACGAGGATCGCCAGGGTGATGCCCAGTCCCACCCACCCCAGGACGCGGGCGCGTGAACGGTCGGTGGTCTCCACGGGAGTGACGGTGATGCTCACGGCGGCCCTTTCGCAGCAAGGAGGTTCCAGAGCGCCGTCATCCGGGGACGACGACGCCCGGCAAGCTTACGTCCGCGCCGGAGTTCCGGAGCACAGGCCCGGGAACGCGCGACCCCGACATCACGCCGTGACGTGGGAGTGACGCGCTGGACCCCTCTGTTGCACCCGTCACAGCGCTTTGGAAGGCTGGCTGGTGGATCAACAGTCGTCACCTCCAGGAGTTCCCGTGACCCGTGGTCAGGGAATCGTGCCCGCCGCACTGCCCGCCCACGTCGCGGACAACAACGCCTATTCCTGCGGTGTGCTGGACGGAGATACCCTGCACGTGTCCAGGAGGGTGGCGTTCGCTGCGATAGCGCGGATCGCCACGTAAGGACGCCGACGCCGCTGCGGCGCTATCCTGCCGCGCGGTATGTCGGGTGCCGCGCGAGGTGGGTGAACTGCCCGGACCCCTACTTCCCGCGCAGCGAGGGGAAGTCAGAGTCCGAGAACTCGGTGTGCTCCCCGGTGGTCCCGCCCTCCGGGCCGCCCGGGTGCAGCTGGGCTTCCCGGGTGCGCAGTTCCACCCGGCGGATCTTGCCGGAGATGGTCTTGGGCAGGTCGAAGAACTCGAGGCGCCGGATTCGCTTGTACGGCGCGAGGTTCACGCGGCAGTGATGCAGGATGCTCTCCGCGGTCTCGGCGGTGGGCTCGTGACCCGCGGCGAGCACCACGTACGCCTTGGGAACGGCCAGGCGGATGGGATCCGGCGAAGGCACCACTGCCACCTCCACGACCGCGGGGTGCTCGATCACCACGGATTCCAGCTCGAAGGGAGAGAGCCGGTAGTCGGAAGCTTTGAAGACGTCGTCCGCGCGGCCCACGTAGGTGAAGACCCCGTTCTCGTCCCGCGAGACCACGTCCCCGGTGTGGTAGACGCCGTCCCGGAACGCCTCATCGGTCTTCGCGGCGTCCCCGTGGTAGCCGGGTGTCAGGCTCACGGGACGCGGGTCCAGACGCAAGCACAGTTCGCCCTCGGTCTCGCTCACCTCACCGGTCGTGGTGTCGATCAGCACGGTCTCGTACCCGGGTAGCGCACGGCCCATGGCCCCGGGTTTCACGGGCATCCCGGGGGTGTTGGCGATCTGCAGTGAGGACTCGGTCTGACCGTACCCGTCACGGATCTCGGTGCCCCACGCGGCCTTGACCCGCGCGATGATCTCCGGATTCAGTGGTTCACCCGCGGACACCGTCTTGCGCGGCGGGTTCTTCAGATGGGTCAGGTCCGACTGGATGAGCATGCGCCACACGGTGGGCGGTGCGCAGAAGGACGTCACGCCCTCGCGGTCCATCTGGTCCATGAGTGCCACGGCGTCGAAGCGCGAGTAGTTGTAGAGGAACACGGTGGCACCCGCGATGAACGGTGCGTAGAAGTTGGACCACGCGTGCTTGCCCCACCCCGGCGACGCCACGTTCAGGTGCACGTCCCCGGGTTCCAGCCCGATCCAGTACATCGTGGACAAATGCCCCACGGGGTACGTGACGTTGGTGTGCTCCACGAGTTTCGGCAGGGACGTGGTCCCGGAGGTGAAGTACAACAGCAGCGGGTCATCCGCGGGCGAGGGCTCGGTCACCTCGAACTCCTCGGGACCCGCGAAGGAGTCCCGGTAGTCGATCACGGGGTGCTCCCCGATCTTCCGCGGGCTCGGTTCTTCACCCTCGCCCGACGACGCCGCAGTCCCGGCCTCCGGCGCTCCCGCCGCGTCGTCGCCGGCAGCAGCGGGCGATGACGCGGCGTCGTCGTGCCCAGCGGAGGACGCGAAGACCGACGGCGCGGAACGGGGACGGTGATCGGGCTGATCGGGAACCTCGATGATCGTGAAGTCCCCGGGGACGTCCTCGAACTTCAGGGCGTTCGTGTGGGACGTGACCACCCAGGCCGCCCGGCCGCGCTCCACGCGGTCCTGCAGATCGGCGGGCCCGAGCATCACGGTCGTGGGGATCATGGGTGCGCCCAGCTTGGTGCACGCAAGCATGGTCTCCCACAACTCCACCTGGTTGCCGAGCATGAGGATGACCCGGTCACCGCGGCGCACGCCCCGCGAGCGCAACCACGTGGCCAGCTGCGACGAGCGCCGGGACAGCTGCGCGTACGTGCGGCGGGTCTCGGTGCCGTCCTCCTCCACGATCACGAGGGCCTCGCGGTCCGCTTCCTCGCCGTTGCCCAGGACATCGAACCAGTCCAGGGCGAAGTTGAAATACTCGAACCGGGGCCACTCGAACTCGCGGTGTGCGGCGTCCAGGTCGGTGCGTAGGCGCAGCAGCTGGTCCCGTGCGGCGCGCAACCGCTGCGTGACGGAGTGTTCTGAGGCGGTGGTCTCGCTCATGGGATCCTCGCTGCGACGTGTGCGGATCCCCGGCCCGTCCACGGGAGGGCGGCCCGGCGCGCCGGTGGTGCTCGCGCCTCGAACCGGGGGTGGCTGGTTCCTCAAATTTACTGCACCACACCGGGGCGTCGTCGCTGGTCGCGCGCTGACCGGGGCTTACCGGCTCATGGGGCCCGTCGACCTGCGCGCACCGGAGCCGTACGATCGGGCGGAGAAAGCGACGAACGGCGTCATCAACAGCGTGCTGGACCGCCCACGAGGCGGGGAACGGAGCGGACATGGACATCAGGGACTCGACGGCGGTCGTCACGGGTGCGGCCTCCGGGCTGGGGGCGGCCACGGCCGCGGAACTCGTGGCGCGTGGGGCGCGCGTGATCGGCCTGGATCTGCCGCAGGTCGTGCACGCCGCCGCGCCGGTCGATGGCGTGCAGTACGTGTCCGCGGACGTCACCGACGAGGAGCAGGTGCGGGCCGCCGTGGCCACCGCCGCGGACGTGGCGCCGCTGCGCACCGTGGTCAACTGCGCGGGCATCGGGACCTCCGCGCGCGTGGTGGGCAAGAACGGCGTACACGACATCGCGTTGTTCGAGCGCGTGGTGCGGATCAACCTGGTGGGCACGTTCACGGTCCTCGCGCTCGCCGCGGAGGTCATGACCGCGCAGGACCCCGTGGACGAGGCCGGTCAACGCGGCGTCATCATCAACACCGCCTCCGTGGCTGCCTTCGAGGGACAGATCGGCCAGGCCGCGTACGCCGCGTCCAAGGGCGGTGTGCATTCGATGACGATCGCCGCGGCGCGTGACCTCTCCTCCCGCGGGGTGCGCGTGATGACGATCGCCCCCGGGATCGTGGACACCCCCATGCTCGGTCGGGTGAGCGAGGATTTCCGCAGCGCCCTGGCGGAGTCCGTCCCCTTCCCGCGCCGCCTGGCCCGCCCGGACGAGTACGCCCAGCTCGCGGGGATGATCGTGGAGCACGACTACCTCAACGGGGAGACCATCCGCATGGACGGCGCCCTTCGCATGGCGCCGCGCTGATCCTCGCTGGCGCGCGCCTGTCCCGTCCCGGCCACGCAGCCACGGGCGACGACACCGCACATGACGATGCCTCGTCACGGTCCACCCGTGACGAGGCATCGTCGTGATGTGGTCAGAGCTCCGTGGCCCCGGCCTGCGCGAAAGGCCCCGGGAGTCGCCCCGCTGAGGTCGAGACGCCCCCGGGGCGTTCCGCAGATCAGTCGACCGTGAGCACGATCTTGCCCACGGCGTGGCCCTCCTGGCTGGCGGTGAATGCGTCCGGCAGCTGCGCGAGCGGGAAGGTGCGGTCCACTCGGACGGTGAGCTTGCCGTCGTCGGCCAGGCGACCGAGCTCGGTGAGCTGCTCTGCGTCCGGAGAGACCCACATGTAGCTCCCGCCGTGCTCCTCCACCTCGGGGTCCGCGATGGAGGCGTGCTGGCCGCCGTCCGCGAGCACGGCGACGGAGTCCTCCACCACGCCGCCCACGAAGTCCACGACGATGTCCACACCGTTCGGGGCAAGCTCCTTGACGCGCTCCACGAGACCGTCCCCGTACTCCACGGGCTCCGCGCCGAGCTCACGCACGTAGTCGTGGTTCTTGGTCGATGCGGTGCCGATCACCCGCGCGCCGAACGCCTTGGCGATCTGCACGCCCATGCTCCCCACACCACCGGAGGCCGCGTGGATCAGCACGGTCTTGCCCTCCGCGAGACCCAGTCGGGTGAGCACCTGGTACGCGGTGAGTCCCGCGAGCGGCAGTCCTCCGGCCTGTTCCCAGGAAAGACTCTTCGGCTTGGGGGCGAGTGCGCGCACGGGGACGGAGACGTACTGGGCAAACGTACCGCCGTGGATCCAGTCCTTGCGGGCGTAGGCGATCACTTCATCGCCCTCGGAGACGCTGGGGGTGTCGAAGCCCTTGCCCACGACGACGCCCGCGACGTCCCAGCCGGGGACCGCCGGGAACTGGACGGTCATCATGGGATCCAGCCCGCCGGACATAACCTTCCAGTCCACCGGGTTGATGCCCGCGGCCTTCACCTTCACCAGGACCTCGCCGGGGCCCACCTTGGGCATGGGCTGGTCGGTGAGCTCCAGTACGGAGGTGTCGCCGTACTGCTGATATGTCTGCGCCTTCATTGTGGTCATGTCTGTCTCAACAGCCCCGGGCGGGGACCTTATTCCATGCCGCAGCAAGTTTTTCGTGCGCGCTGCCGGACGACGCCGCCCGGTGGCCTTGGTCTTCCAGTCTCCCCGGGGGTACCCGGGCGAGTGGGGGAGCAGCCTCAGGCGGAGATCAGCGCAATGCCCGTGAGCACGGCGGCGCAGCCGATGAGCCGCGGCACCAGGCGGTTCTCCTTGTAGATCCACCACGCGAGCAGCGAGCCCACCACGATGCTCGACTCCCGCAGGGGAGCCACGAGCGCCACCGGGGTGGACTGCATGGCGAAGAGCACCAGGATGTACGCGAGCGGGGACAGCAGGCCCACCGCGACGATCCGGTTCCGGTCCACGGCCCACGAGCGCACCATGTCCTGGCGCTGCCGCCACGCCTTGGGCGTCAGGGTGAGCACCAGGACCACCGAGGTCAGCGCGAAGTACAGCACGGGCGGCAGGTCCAGGGTGGCCATGGAGTGGTTGTCCCACAGGGTGTACCCGGCGATGCACGCGCCCACCGCGGCACCCCACAGCACGCCGGTCAGGGCGGACTCGCGGGTGGGTGTGGCAGCGGCGTCGCCCCCCGGTGAGTGCCCGTCCGCCCCTTCCGGGGTCGACGTTCCGTACGCGGAGGAGTCCAGCGGGGCGGCGTCGCGCGCGATGACCGCGCCGGGATCCGACGCGTCGGACGAACTCGGCGGGGCGGCGTCGTCGTCCCGGGTGGAAGTGGGCGTACCGAACGTGGCGACCACGGCCACGCCCACGAGCACGGCGATCGCCCCGGCGGCGGCCGTGAGGGAGAGCTGCTCACCCAGGAACAGGACCGCCACGATCATGGTGATCATGGGCCCGGTGCCGCGGGCCACCGCGTAGACCACGCCCAGAGGTGCGCGGTCGTAGCCGGTCTGCAGGGCGGTGCCGTAGACGGTGTGCAGCAGCCCGGAGACCACGGCGGCGCCCACGAGGGGCCACCCCCAGGACTGCCACGCCCCGGGTTCCAGCAGGCTCACGGGGATCAGCACCACCGAGGAGACGAGCCCGTACCACCACACGAACAGGGTCCCGTTGCCGCGGATGCCCTTGGCGAGGATGTTCCAGACCGCGTGCACCACGGCGGCCAGGAGGATCAGGGACACGCTGAGGGTGGACATCACCGTCCATTGGAGCGCACGCGGGGACGCGCGGCCGAATCGGAGCGCGGATTGTGTCGCCGCGCCACGCCCGCCGGGCGGCGGGCAGCGTCCGGGGCGGTTCAGTCCCGCCGGTACCTCAGCAGCTCCGCCATGGCCGCCACGGTCTCCCGGGCGATCCCCGTGCGGTTCTCCACGTGCAGCTTGAACATGACGCCCTCCCCCAGGGAGATCACCAGCTCCGCGGGAACGGTGGTGCACCCGCTGAGCCGCAGCAGCTCGCGTGCCTGCCCCTCGAGCCGCACGCGCTCCTCCGCGAGCACGGTGGCCAGCTGCGCGTTCTCCCGGGTGCGCGTCCGCGCGGAAGGCTGCGGCGGCACCCCGGTGAAGGCGGTGACGCTGCTGAGCCGCCGGGCGGACGACGCGGAGACCACCCGCACGCCCATGCGGGAGACCGCACTGAACGGCGAGTACACGGCCCACCTGCCGCAGGCCCGGCCTCGGGTGAGATCGAGTACGCGGTCGAGGCGACCCCCGAGGACGGCCGCGTGCAGCGCTGGTCGCGCCCGTCGAAGGCGTGGCTGCGGGCGGCGATAGACTGACCGACCGTGGCCAAGCTCTACTTCCGCTACGGCGCGATGAACTCCGGGAAATCCACGGCGCTGCTCCAGGCCGCCTACAACTACGAGGAGCGCGGGCAGCGCGTGCTGCTCGCCAAACCCCACGTGGACACCAAGGGCGAGGACCAAATCCTCTCCCGGCTGGGTGTCACCCGCACGGTGGACTTCCTGATCCAGCCCGGCGAGAGCGCCATGGGCCTATTCAAGCGCCACTCCACCGGCGATGACCCGGAGGCCCTGCTCGAGCACGTGGACGCCCAGCCCGTGGCGTGCCTGCTGGTGGACGAGGCGCAGTTCCTGGAGACCGGGCAGGTGGACGACCTGCTACGGATCGCCGTGCTGCTGGACGTGCCCGTGATGGCCTACGGCATCCGCACCGACTTCCGTACCCGTTCCTTCCCCGGCTCCGAGCGGCTCATGGAGCTCGCCCACACCTTGGAGGAGCTCAAGACCATCTGCCGCTGCGGACGCAAGGCCCTGTTCAACACGCGGAAGGTGGGCGACGACTTCGTGTTCGAGGGGGACCAGGTGGCCATCGACGGCGTGGCCGTCACCTACGAGTCCCTGTGCGCGGCGTGCTACCTGCGAGAATCCGGCGGCAGGCTGGGCTGAGGGGTTAGCCCCGACACGTAAACTGCCCGTATGAGCACCGACTTCTCTCCCGTGGACCTGGCCACCGCCCGTGAGCGCCTGCGCGAACTGATCAAGGACCTCGCCGTGGTGCGGGGCAAGGTTACGCTGGCCAGCGGCATCGAAGCGGACTACTACGTGGACCTACGCCGCGTGACCCTGCACCACGAGGCCTCCCGGTACGTGGGTCAGGTCATGCTCGGTCTGCTGGACGAGGCCGGGATCGCGTTCGACGCCGCCGGTGGGCTCACCATGGGCGCGGACCCGGTGGGCAACGCGATCATGCGCACGGCCGGGGACCAGGGCCGCGCCGTCGACACCTTTGTGGTGCGCAAGGCTCAGAAGTCCTACGGCATGGGGCGTCAGGTGGAGGGCCCCAGCGTGGTGGGCCGCAACGTGGTGGTCGTGGAGGACACCTCCACCACGGGTGGTTCCGCGCTAACCGCGGTGGAGGCGCTGCAGAAGGCGGGCGCGAACGTCGTGGCCGTTGCCGTGATCGTGGACCGCCGCACCGGCGCCAAGGAGCGCATCGAGGAGACCGCGGGCGTCCCGTGCCTGTACGCCTACTCCAAGGACGAGCTCGGGCTTGACTGAGCCGGACGCGTCCGGGTCTCGGCAGGACGACGACGCTGCGCCCCGCGTCGTCGGCGTGGGCCCCTGGCAGGGCGAGTGGCCCGCCGGCGAGCGCTGGGACCCCGAGCTGCTGCGCGAGGGCGACCGCCGCAACGTTGCGGACCAGTACCGCTACTGGCGCATGGACGCGATCATCGCGGACCTGGACTCCAGGCGCCACGCCTTCCACGTGGCGGTGGAGAACTGGGAGCACGACTTCAACATTGGCTCCGTGGTGCGCACCGCCAACGCGTTCCTGGCTCGTGAGGTGCACATCATCGGACGACGCCGCTGGAACCGCCGCGGAGCCATGGTCACGGACCGCTACCAGCACGTGCGCCACCACGCGAGTGTCGCGGAGTTCACGGCCTGGGCACGCGGCGAGGGACTCGCGGTGCTCGCGATCGACAACGTCCCCGGTTCCCAGCTGCTCGAGACGTTCGAGCTGCCCGAACGCTGCGTCCTGGTGTTCGGTCAGGAGGGCCCGGGGGTCTCCGAGGAGCTCGTCGCGGAGGCGGACGCGGTGCTGGCCATCGAGCAGTTCGGCTCCACCCGCTCCATCAACGCCGGAGCGGCCGCCGCCGTGACCATGCATGCATGGATCCGCCGCCACGTGTTCGAGCAGCGTCCTGCGCCCTCGTCCGACGTCACGAAGGGCGCGGGAGCGTGAAAAAGGCCGGCCGACCACAGCCAGGGGGCAGAAGTTACCGTATGGTCATGTGAGTTGAATCACATGATGAAAGGTTCGCATGCTCATGGCTGCCTCAACCACTCGGCCATCGTCCTTGCGGCGTTCTGCGGGTGCCCTCGCCCTGGGCGTTGGGCTGCTGCTTGCTGGACTGCAGCCCGCGAATGCGCAGAGCGCAGCAGGCTCCGCACCGGATGGCGGTTTCTCCGAGCTGCCGCGCAGCGAGCAGGACCAGAAGCTCCAGGAGCAGGGTCTGACCCGCGATGATCTTGCTCGCGAGGATGCGCTGAAGAAGCTCCGCAGCTCCACGGACACGGACTTCTACAGCACCCCGGCGCAGCTGCCTGCCGCCAACGGGGGCGTGGTGCGTTCGGAGCCGTCCACGTTCTACCTGGACCCCGTCAAGCTCATCAAGCCCAATGCGTCCGCCACGCGCATCATGTACAGGACCACCAACAGCAAGAACCAGGCCGTGGCCACCACGGGCACCGTGCTGCAGTCCAAGGCTGCGTGGCGCAAGCCCGGCCCACGGCCGCTCGTGGTGCTGTCCTCGGGTACCCAGGGTATGGGCGACTCGTGCGCACCGTCCCGTCAAATGGCCATGGGCACGAACTCCGAAGGTCTCAGCCTGGCCGGCCTGATCAATGCCGGCTACAACGTGGTGGCCCCGGACTACATCGGTCTGGGCACTGACGGCGCCCACACCTACATGAACCGTGTGGACCAGGCTCACGCCGTGCTCGATGCCGTGCGCGGTGCGCAGCAGCTCGGCATGGAGGGAGTGGACGCTAAGACCCCCGTGGCCGCCGTGGGATACTCGCAGGGCGGCGGTGCCACGGCTGCAGCCGCGGAGAGCGCCCCTGAGTACGCCCCGGAGGTGCAGCTCAAGAGTGCCTGGGTGGGTGCGCCGCCCGCGGACCTCACACTCACGGGTCAGCACATCGACTCCTCTCTCTTCTCCGGCCTGTCCTTCTACGTGATGGGGGCGGCCGAGGACTCCGGGGTGGCGGTTCGGGACAGACTCAATGCGGAAGGGCAGAGACGCTATGACAAGGCCCAGGACAGCTGCCTGGTGGGCACCGTCCTCGCCGATGCCCTGGTGCCCTCCGAGAAGCTCACGGCTGACGGGCGCTCCTTCTCCCAGCTGCTCGGGGACCCCGCTCTGAAGGCGTACCTGGACGAGCAGACCATCGGTGCCGCGGGCCGCCACCCTCGTGTCCCGGTGCGCATCGCCCACACCGTGGCGGACGATGTCGTGCCCTACCAGTCGGGCCGACGGCTCGCCCAGAAATGGTGCGCCTCCGGGGTGAACGTCTCCATGCAGACGCTCGCTACGCCCACCCATGTGGGGGCCTCCCTGGAAGGCGTTCCCTCGATGCTCGCCTACCTGGACGCACGGTTCAATGGCATCCCGCAGACCAGCTCATGCTGGCGGCTGTGAGCGCCACGGGGCAACGACCCCCGGGCGCCGCGCACCCACCGAGGAGGTCACCCGTGGGTCCGCACGTGGTCGCGGCGGCGTGACCACGGCGCGGCTCTGAGACGATCGGCCCGCCACGGTTCATCCCGTGGCGGGCCACAATTTTGCGGTGCCGTCCCGGGTCACGAGCAGACCCGTCGCCTAGACTGGAAACAGGCCTCAGGCCACGGTCCAGCCGTGCATCGGGAACCCAGTAGAAGGAGTGTTTCATGCCCATCGCAACCCCTGACGTTTACTCCGAGATGATCGACCGGGCCAAGGAGAAGGGCTTCGCCTACCCGGCCATCAACGTGACCTCCTCCCAGACCCTCAACGCCGCGATCCGCGGTTTCGCCGAGGCGGGTTCGGACGGCATCATCCAGGCGTCCACCGGTGGTGCGGCGTACTGGTCCGGCTCCTCCGTGAAGGACATGGTCACGGGTTCGCTGGCCATGGCGGCGTTCGCCCGCGAGGTCGCCAAGAACTACGACGTCAACATCGCGCTGCACACCGACCACTGCCCCCAGGACAAGCTCGAGGGCTTCGTGCTGCCGCTGCTGGCCGAGTCGGAGAAGGCCGTGGCCCGCGGTGAGGACCCCATCTTCCAGTCGCACATGTGGGACGGTTCCGCGATCGATCTGGACGAGAACCTCAAGATCGCCCAGGAACTGCTGGAGCGCACCCACAAGGCCAAGATCATCCTCGAGGTGGAGATCGGGGCCGTGGGCGGCGAGGAGGACGGCGTCGTCGGCGAGATCAACGACACGCTCTACACGACCGTCGAGGACGGCCTGAAGACCATCGAGGCCCTGGGCGCCGGAGAGAAGGGCCGTTACATCACGGCGCTGACCTTCGGCAACGTGCACGGCGTGTACAAGCCCGGCAACGTGCGCCTGCGCCCCGAACTGCTCAAGCAGATCCAGGACGAGGTGGGTGCCAAGATCGGCAAGGACCGCCCGTTCGACCTCGTGTTCCACGGCGGCTCCGGTTCCACCGCGCAGGAGATCGCGGACGCGGTGTCCTACGGCGTGATCAAGATGAACGTGGACACCGACACCCAGTACGCGTTCACGCGCCCCGTGGCCGGGTTCATGTTCAGCAATTACGACGGCGTCCTCAAGGTCGACGGCGAGGTCGGCAACAAGAAGAAGTACGATCCCCGCGTGTGGGGCGCCGAGGCCGAGACCGGCATGGCCGCCCGCGTGGTGGAGGCGTGCCAGAACCTCGGTTCCGCGGGTACCTCCATCAAGTAGGTTCCCCGTGCTCCTCCGGTGCCCCGTACCCCGTGGTGCGGGGCACCGTCGTGTCTCGGGCCGCAACACTACAGGGTCGCTCACCGGGGTGATGCGAATCACTTGTTACGCTCCCCAAGTATGGGAACGAGCCACTCGCCGGAAGAAAGCCCAGACCGCGACCGCCACCACCTGACGATCAATTCCGAGCCCTCCCGGGCCTACCTCGAACAGCTCGAGCAGGATACGGAACGTCGTAAGAACGAGCTGAAACATCACTTGGCCGGCCACGACGGCGCAGCGGATGAGCTGCATGAGCGTCTCGAATCCTCGATCGAGGGCCAGACCACGGCCCTCGGTCACGTACTGCACGAACTGCATGAGAACCCCGAAACGGCATTCCAGGAACATCGTGCGGTCAAGCTGATCGTCGATCATCTGGCGGACCATGACATTCCCGCGGAGAACCCCGCTTTCGGTCTGGACACCGCCATTCGCGCTGAGGTGACCTCCGAGGACTTCGACCCGGCGTGTCACCGCACCATCGCGATCATGTCGGAGTACGACGCCCTGCCCGGTATCGGCCACGGCTGCGGACACAATGTGATCGCCGTGACCGGCCTGGGTGCGTTCGTGGCACTCGTCGAGCTCATCCGGGGCACACCCTCCGCGTTTTCCGGCCGCGTGGTTTACCTGGGAACGCCCGCAGAGGAGGGTGAAGGTGGCAAAGAGATCATGGCCAGAGCAGGTGCACTGGAGGGTATCGACGCCGCGGTCATGGTGCACTCCTACATCGCGGATCTCGTGGACCAGGTGTGGCTCGGTCGCCGTCAGTGCACGGTGCACTATCGCGGTGCGGCAGCTCACGCGTCGTCGCACCCGTTCATGGGACGCAACGCTCTCGACGCCGCGGTGCTCGCCTACCAGGGGCTGGGCCTGCTGAGACAGCAGACCCCGCCCACCGATCGGATCCATGCCGTACTACCCGAGGGCGGAGAACGCCCCAACATCATCACCGAGGCAGCCACCCTGCAGCTGTACGTCCGTTCCCAGCGCCCTGCGACCCTAAAGGCCTTGTCCCAACGGGTGACCGAGGTTCTCCAGGGTGCCGCGCTGATGGCCGGGGTGGATGTCGAGATCGATTGGGATTCGTCCCCCGCCACCCTTCCCGTGCTGGGCAATTCGCCCCTCTCCGATCGGTGGGTCCTCGCTCAGCGACGCCGCGGGCGCGATCCTTACCCGGCGGGCACGGTGTCCGAGGTGCTGGCCGCGTCCACGGACTTCGGCAACGTCAGCTACCGGATTCCCGGTATTCACCCGTTGATCAGCATCACGGACCAGGACATGGGCCTGCACACCCGGGATTTCGCGGCTGCTGCAGCTACCCCGCAGGCAGAAGCTGCGGGTGTCGACGGCGCCTACGGACTGGCAGCGGTGGCTCTCGACTATCTGGTCGATGATGCACTGGCTCAACACGTCCGTGATGACTTCCACGCCGGCGGGGGCGGCATTGCCGTGGAGAGCTATTTCGACTGAACCGGAGCCGGCGGGCCACGCATCGACATTTTTCGACCACTGACCTCGATGGAGTACACATGACCGCCACCGCGACCAAGAGATCGAATGTGGGAGACAGACTCCTCACCGGTATCGAGCGGGTGGGCAACAAGCTGCCCGAGCCCTTCGCCCTGTTCACCATCCTGTTCCTCATCACGGCGGTCGTGTCCACCGCCATGGCCTGGGGCAACGTGGTCGTACACGTACCGGGGAAGGATGAACCCCTGGCGATCAAGGGTCTGTTCACCGGGGAAGGTCTCGCGTGGTTCACCACGACCCTGGGTGAGAACTACATCGGGTTCCCGCCGTTGGTCACCGTGGCCACCATTCTGCTGGCGATCGGGATCGCGGAGAAGTCCGGGTTCTTGGCCGCAGCCATCCGATTCACGATCGGTGGAGCCCCGCGCTGGTTGCTGCCGTACACCGTGGGTTTCGTGGGCGTGGTGGGGTCGATCATGGCCGATTCCGCGTTCGTGGTGATTCCGCCCCTGGCCGCCCTCGCGTTCAAAGCAG
This sequence comes from Kocuria sp. CPCC 205261, assembly GCF_040981025.1. Lineage (NCBI taxonomy): Bacteria > Bacillati > Actinomycetota > Actinomycetes > Micrococcales > Micrococcaceae > Kocuria > Kocuria sp. CPCC 205261. The sequence goes on from NZ_JAVKPU010000011.1 coordinate 69,786, forward strand.
CCGGCCGTCACCCGGTGGCAGGTCTGCTCGGCGGCTTCGCGTCGGCCGGTGCTGGTTACTCCACCAATATCTTCCCGACGTCGCTCGATGCCCTGTTCGCGGGCATTACCAACGCCGTGATCCCTACCGTGCCCGCGCTCGCGAATCACGCCACCGAGGCCAACCCGCTGTCCAACTACTACTTCAACATCGTCGCGGCGGTCGTACTCTCCTGCGTGGCGGGGTTCGTCATCGACAAGGTGGTGGAACCGCGAGTCATGCGAGCAGGGGTGTCCAAGGACGAGGTCAACCCGGAGACGGGTCAGCTCATGACCGACACCCGCGCCATGCGCGTCGTGGGGGACGAGCAAACCGTTGCGGAATCCCGGGAACCCCAGGTCGAGGCCGAATTGTCCCCCAGGGAGAAAAAGGCACTTCTGTGGGCATGTGTGACGTTCGTGCTGATCGGTGTCGCACTGACCGTCTTCACACTCTTGCCGAGTTCACCATGGCGCAACGAAGACGGGAACTTCCTCCCCAAATCACCGCTGCTGGCGTCCATCGTCTTCATCATCTTCGTGTTCTTCTCCGTGAGCGGTTACGTCTACGGCCGGATTGCGGGAACCGTTCGGGGATTCAAGGACGTCCCGGTGATGATGGGAGCAGCCCTCAAGGACATGACGTCCTTCCTGGTCCTGGCGTTCATCCTGGGGCAGTTCATCGCGCTGTTCAACTGGTCCGGGATCGGTTCCTGGATCGCGGTCACCGGCGCATCGGGTCTGGAAAACGCAGGTGTCACCGGCTTCCCCGTGATCATCGGGTTCATCATTCTGTGTTCGATCCTGAACCTGTTCATCATTTCGGGATCCTCCATGTGGACTCTGATGGCCGCAGTCTTCGTGCCGATGTTCGGCATTCTGGGATTCGAGCCCGCCTTCATCCAGGCGGCGTTCCGCGTGGGTGACTCGGCGACGCAGGTGATGACCCCTCTCAACCCCTACATGGTCGTGCTGCTCGCCATGCTCCGTAAGTACGAACCCTCTGCCGGGCTGGGGACGGTGATGGCCAGGATGATTCCGTTCGTAGTCCCCTTCTGGGTGGTGTGGGTTCTCATTCTCATGATCTTCTACTTCCTCGGACTGCCGTTGGGCCCGGGAGTGGGCATCATGATCACGCACTGAGCCGCTTCGACGGCGCTCGGTGACGTCGTGCGCGAACGGCGTGGAGCGGCGTCGTGCGCGCTGCGTAGAGTGGCTACGAACCCTTGAACTCGGCGTGGAAAGGAACCCACCGTGGCACTGCTCGGCAAGAATCTGCTGGACGAACCGGCTCCCACCTATCTGGACGAGAACCCCGAGCTGACGGCCCGCCTCGACGCGGGTGACGTGGCCGAGGACCTCGCGGCGGCCTTCCCCAAGGAGCAGTTGCCGTGGGCGATGCTCGCGGAGGAGGCGCTCGCGGACGGCCGCACTCTGGAGGGGTACGCCTACGCCCGGGTGGGCTACCACCGCGGGTTGGACTCGCTGCGCGGCCATGGATGGAAGGGGCACGGCGCGGTGCCGTACTCCCACGAACCCAACCGCGGGTTCCTGCGGGCGCTGGCAGCGTTGGGCCAGGCCGCCGCGCAGATCGGCGAGATGGATGAGGCCGCCCGGATCGAGAAGTTCCTCCACGATTCGGACCCGGAGGCGGCGGAGCAGATCGCTCGCCGCTGACCCCGTCCGGCTGCGACGATGAACCGGTCGCCCGGTCCTGAACGGACCGGGCGACCTGGTCATATTCGCCCCGGCCCCCTGTGCGGGTGCGGGTGACGCGGGGCACAATGGAAGGACAGCCGGGGCCCATCGTCAGACCCGAGCACACCTCCTCGGGTACGCGTGCCCCATGAGAGGAGCGCGCCGTCATGAGAATCTCCGTACCCCGTGAGATCAAACCGGAGGAGGCCCGCGTGGGCCTCACCCCCACCATGGTCACCGCACTGGTTGCCGAAGGCCACGAGGTGTTCGTCGCGGAGCACGCGGGGGAGGGCGCGGGTTTCTCGGACGAGTCCTACCGCGCGGCGGGAGCGCGGATCACGTCCCAGGAGGACGCATGGGCGCAGGCCGAGCTGCTGGTGAAGGTCAAGGAGCCGATCGCCTCCGAGTACGACTTCCTGCGCCCGGACCTCACGCTGTTCACGTACCTCCACCTGGCCGCGAGCCGTTCGCTGACGGAAGCACTGCTGGACAGGGGCACCACGGGGATCGCCTATGAGACCGTTCGGGTGGGACGCACGCTGCCCCTGTTGCGCCCGATGTCCGAGATCGCGGGCCGTCTGGCGATCGCCAACGCCGCACACCACCTCCAGCACCACGCGGGCGGCCCCGGGATCCTCCTGGGTCGGGTGCCCGGCGTTGTTCCGGCCACCGTGCTGGTGATCGGCGGTGGCACCGTGGGTGAACACGCGGCCCGCGCAGCGGTGGGGGCCGGCGCGGACGTCACGATCCTCGAGGCCAACGGCGATCGCTTGCGACAACTGGACGCGCTGTTCCCCCACGCCCGGGTCCTGATGAGCGACACCCACCGCCTGGATGAGGAACTGCCGCGCGCGGACGTGGTCGTGGGTTCCGTCCTGGTCCCGGGCGCCTCCGCCCCCAAGCTCGTGCGCCGGGAGCACCTGTCGATCGTGAAGCCCCATGCGCTGCTCGTGGACGTGGCCGTGGACCAGGGCGGGTGCTTCGAGACCACCCGGCCCACCACGTACGACGACCCGGTCTATGCCGTGGACGGTATTCGTCATTACTGCGTGGCGAACCTGCCCGGTGCCGTGCCCGTCACGGCCACCCAGTCGCTCACGCACGCGACGTCCCCGTACGTCATGGCGTTGGCGCGCGGTGTGGACTCCGCCCTGGAGAACGACGCCGCTCTGGCCGCCGGGCTCTCGACCCGTGCCGGGCAACTGCACTCACCGGGCGTGGCGGCGGCCTTCCCCGATCTGCCCGCGGCGAGCTGAGGACGCCGACGGCGCGCCCTGGAGCCGGGGCGCGCCGTCGTCCGAGCGACTCGGGATCTGCGCTCGGTCACGCCGTTGCCGGCGTGGAGCGGGGTCAGAGCCGGGGTACGACGTCGTCGGCCTCGCCGGTGGAGGAGGTTTCCTCGGGGCGGACGCGTGAACTCGTGAAGATCTTGCACGCGAGCGCGATCAGGCACACCAGGATGAACGTGGCGATGAGCTGGAACCGCACGGCGGTGTCCAGGAGGCCCAGGATGACGATCGCGGCCAACAGGGCCAGGGCGAAGTAGGACAGCCACGGGAAGGCCCACATCTTCAGCGGCGAGGACACCCCGGCGCGGTCGGCGCGCTTGCGCAGGATGATCTGGGAGATCAGCGCCAGGGCCCAGACCACCAGGCACGTGGAGCCGATCACGTTGAGCATGACGTTGAGCACCGTCTCGGGCCACAGGTAGTTGAGCACCACGGCGATGAAGCCGAAGAGCACCGAGATCGTGACGGCGAGGCGGGGAACCCCGCGCGAGGAGGTGGCCGCGAGCCCACGCGGTGCGGATCCCCGGCGCGCGAGGGAGTAGAGCATGCGCGAACTGCCATACACGTTCGCGTTGAGCGCGGACAGCAGCGCCAGGATGATGACGATGTTCATCAGGACGTTCGCACCGGGGATCCCCACCTCCGTGAGGACCGCGACGAACGGGCTGGAGGAGAGGCCCTCATTGTTCCACGGCAGCACCAGCACCATGACGGTCACGGAACCCACGTAGAAGATCAGGATGCGGATCAGGATGGTGCGGATCGCGCGGGCCACGTTGGTCTGCGGGTCCTCCGTCTCGGCGGCGGCGATAGTCACGAGCTCGGTGCCGCCGAACGCGAAGACGACCACCAGCAGTGCGGCCGCAACCCCCGTGATGCCGTTGGGCATGAACCCGCCGTGCTCCGTGAGGTTGGACAGCCCCGGGCTCGGAGCGGGCAGCACACCGATCAGCAACAGCACACCCACGACCAGGAACGCCACGACCGCGGCGACCTTGAGCAGCGCGAACCAGAACTCCGTCTCACCCAGCGTCCCCACGCGCACCAGGTTGATGACCGTGAACACGGCCATGAAAATCAACGCCCACAACCACTGGGGCAGCGAGGGCCACATCTCGGTCACGAGCTGCGCGGCGGCGGTGGCCTCCGCGGCCACGACCACCACTATCTGGGCCCACCACAACCACCCGAGGGCGCGACCGATCGTGGGGCCCATGGCCTTGCCCGCGTAGGTCGAGAACGCGCCGGAGGACGGATCCGCGGCGGCCATCTCGCCCAGCGCGCGCATCACGAGCACGAGCAGCAGACACGCCACGAGGTAGGAAATCAATACGGCGGGCCCGGCGGTTTGGATCGCCGCGCCCGTCCCCACGAACAGGCCGGTGCCGATGGCCGAACCGAGCGCCATCATCACCAGGTGGCGCGGCTTGAAGTAACTTCCCTGTGGCGGTTGCGACGGCGCGTGCGGCGAGTGCTCGCGGGATCCCCCGTGGATCACACTGGCCGAACCGCGTGCGCCAGTGGAACCGTCATGGGGTGGGCGGGGTGCAGTCATGGGAGAAAACATTACCCGTCCGCACGGGCGCCGGTGGTGGCCGTCCGTCATCCTGCGCACGGCAGGCGGGACCGGATGGACGGTTGCCCGGGCGCTGTTGTGGCCGATGTCTTCGGCGCGGTGATTCGTCGAGCCGACGATGGCCCCGCCGATGGGGGCACCCTGCAACCCCCGAATCCTGGGTTCCGCCTGTGGGTACCCTGCATCCATGCGCAATCTTCTGAAGGACCACCGACAGGTCCCTCCCGCTCGCAAGCCCCCGATCTACCTGATCTCGTGGGCGGGCTACCCGAATTTCGGGGACGAGCTGATTGCGGCCACCTGGGTCAACTACATGGCCAAGGTCGCGCCCACCACGGACGTATGGCTGGACGTCCGCGAACCGGGGACCGTCACCGCCCTGCTGCGCGGCATCCATCCACGACTGCACGTGGTCAACACGGTCTTCCGTGCGCTGCACGACGTGGAACACGGCTCGGGGCGCTCGATGCGCAGCCTGATCGAGGATCTGGGGTCCCCGAAGTACGACGCGGGATTGCTCGCCCTGCGGGAAGCGGGCACCGTGCACCTGCTGGGCGGCGGGGTGCTGCACCGGGACTGGGCCGCGAACCTGCACATCGTCGAGGCGATGCGGGCGGTCCGGGAGATCTCGGGGGCACGAATCGTGGCCACGGGCCAGGGGCTGATGCCCTTCGCCGGGGACCCGCTCACGGACCTGGACCACCTCAGCGTGCGGGACCGCCCCAGCGCACAGGCCGCCGGGGTGCCCATGGGGTTCGACGACGCCTTCCTCCTCGCGGAGGACGCCCGCCACGCACGGGCCCTCGGGCTCCTGGCCGGGCACAAGGGGGACGGGTCGGCCGCCCGCGCCGAGGGCGGGGGTGCGCCGAGCGAGGTGGTGGTGTGCGTGCAGTCGGACACCCTGGCGGAGGGATCCTTCGAGCGGATGCTGGACTTCGCCCGAGCACAGCTGCAGCGGTGGGATCTACCCCGGGGATCCGTGCGCTACCTCGAGGCCATCCCGGGGGACGACCATGAGGGCTTCGACCGGCTGCGGGATGTCGTGGCCCCGGACGGGTTCATCCCGTTCCAGGCCGCGTGGGACGGGGATTTCACGTTCGGGCCGCACCAGGTGTGGCTGACCACCCGTTTCCACCACCATCTGGTCGCGGCGCTGCACGGGGCCAGGGGTGTCGCGCTCAGCGGCAAACCCGGGTACTACGACGTCAAGCACCAGTCCGTGATCGACGTCGGCTCCAACTGGTCGCTGATCCATGCCGGGCAGACCCCGGAGCCCGTGGCCCTGGAAGAACTGACGGCGCCCGCGGGCTTCGCCGAGGCGGTGCACGCCAAGCGGGACGAGGCGAAGCAGCTCTACGGCCGGTAGGGCAGACGGCGCAAAACTGGTACATGGCGAGGGCCCCGTGGCACCCACACTGTGGGTGCCACGGGGCCCTCGCCGTTGCGGAGGATCAACCGATGTGGTGAACCCCGCTGGGAGCGACTACTTCTGCTGGTCGTAGCGGAAGAGGAACGCCGCCATCTGATCGCGCCGCACGGGCTCGTAGGGGCGGAAGGTCCCGTCCGACCAACCACGGGCGATGTTCTGCCCGTTCATCCAGGCGATCTCCTTGTAGAAGACGTGGTTGGTGGGCACGTCCTTGAAGGGGGAGGCCTTAGGAGCGGTGTACGCCGGGGATCCCGCCATCCGGTAGAAGAACGCGGCCATCTGGTCGCGGTTGATCTGCTGGTACGGGCGGAAGGTCCCGTCCGGCCACCCCTTGGTGATGCCCTGTTCGCTCATCCACGCGATCTCCTTGTAGAAGACGTGGCTGGTGGGCACGTCCTTGAAGGGGGACTTGGTGGGAGGCGTGTACTGCGGCGAACCGGCCATCCGGTAGAGGAACGCGGCCATCTGGTCACGGTTCACGGCCTGAGTAGGACGGAAGGTCCCGTCCGGCCAACCGCGGGTGATGCCCTTGTTGGCCAGCCAGGAGATCTCCGAGTAGAACACGTGGTTCTTGGGAACGTCCTTGAACATCGGGTTCTGGGTCTCGGGGGCCTTCGCCGCGGACTGGAAGGTCTTGACCTCGGCCTTGGCGCCGTCCTGACCCGCGCGGATACCGGAGAGGTCCCCGGCGGCGTTGTGCAGGTGCAGGAACAGGGCCTCGCCCTTGGCGCTCTCCGAACCGCGGTGCGCGGTCAGCTTCTTACCGGGCAGATCGGTGAACAGCGACGTGTTGACCTGTTCCCCGCGGAAGGAGATCTTCGGGGTGACCGGGCTGTACTCGATCACGCCCGTGCGGTCCACGGGGCCGTCGATGCTCCCGGAAAAAGTGGTCACCTGGTAGGTCAGCTTGGTGTCGGTCTTGGTGGGATCGATACCCAGCTTCGCGGCGCTGACCGGCATCACCATGGCGTTGGTGTCGAACGTGTTGGTGTCCACGTCACCCCAGGAACCGTTCAGCGGCTGGCTGTCGATCACCGTGAGCTCACCGTTGACGTAGCCGTACAGGTTCACCACCGGGTAGTCCAGACCATCCGTCCGACCCAGGGCCGCGATGTAGTCGGGGCGACCGTTGCCGGTGGTGTCTATCGCGATCTCCGTGGAGACGTCCGGCTTGATCGTGCTCGCGTTGCCCCAGCTGGAGACACCGAAGTTGATCATGCCGTCCTTACCCACGTCCTTCTTCTCGGCCTTCAGCTGCGGGAGGTTCGAGGAAGCGCCCACGTACTGCAGATCGGCGAACTGGGAGTTGCCGCCGGCCAGCTTGGTGGAATCCAGGCGGCCCGACTTGGCACCCAGCTCGAAGGCCCCCAGGGCCGACTGCCAGCCGCCCTGGTCCAGGCCGGTGCCGGCGAGGGCGACGGCGCTCGTGCCGTTCTTGTCCCACCGGTCCAGCGTGGCGTTGTCCACCCGCATGTCGGCCGCTGGCTTCGGGGCGATCGACATGGGGACGCGCAGGTCCTGGCCGTTCTCCGTCAGGACCAGGCGGCCGGATTCGGAGGCCAGGAACTGACGGGCGAAGCCCAGCTGGGTCACGGCCTCGGAGGGGTCGTGGGTCTTGGCCAGCTGCGCGCGATCCACGGTGGCGGTCACCTTGACGGTGGCCTTGCCGCCCTTGGCCACACTGACCGAGCCCGGCGTGGAGAAGCTCACGCCCGGGACGTCGGTGGAAGCGTCGAAGCGCACCTGGTACGTGTGCGCCGCGCCGCTGGTGTTGTCCACGACCAGCTCACGGGAGAAGGTCTCCTTGCCGTTCTTGATCTCGGTGACCCCGAAGGTCGAGGAGATCAGGGCCGGATTGGCCTTGTCGTAGACCAGCACATCCTGGTTCACGGCGCGCAGTGCGTCCACACGACCCGAACCCACGCGGTCCACCGCGGAGGTGGCCCCGTTCGCGGCGTGCACGTCGTGCACGGCCGAGTTCATGATGGCGGCCTTGATCATCTGGGGGTTGTAGTTCTGGTGCTTCTGCTGCACCAGGGCGGCGATCCCGGCCACGTGCGGGGTGGCCATGGAGGTGCCGGTCTTGACCGACACGCCGTTGCCCGCGGCCACACCGGCGGAACCGATGTTGGTGCCGGGTGCGGCGACGTCGGGCTTGATGACCCCGTTGCTGCCGTGCTGACCGCGGGAGGTCGAATCGTTGACCTGGTCCTTCTGGCCGGTCTGAGCCCTGGCGGCACCGATCCACTCCGGGGCTAGCTTGACCCGGGCCCCGCCGGCCTGGGCGGCCGGCTTGATCTTGGCGACGGATTCCTTGCTCATCAACAGACCCGGGACGCCGGCGTTGCCCGCGATGCTCGTGGGATCCACCGAGTAGTCGGACTCCAGGACCACGCCCTTGCCGCCGGCGGCCTGGACGTTGTCGAAGCGGACCTTGGAGCCGCACGGGAAGCCGGCCTTGTCCTCCCAGTCGAGCATGACCCACTTGCCGCCGAAGTTCTGCGAGAAGGGAGTGCAGCCGAAACGGTTGTCCTGCGGGCCGACCACGACGTCGCCCTGGAGCTGTTCGGGCTTGGCATCGCTGTAGTTGAAGCTCCCGCTGTAGGAGCCGGTCAGTTCACCCTTGGCGCTGTCAGGCGAGAGGCCCTCGGCCTTGTCCTGCGCGGCGGTGCTGCCCTGGGAGTTGGCCACAGTCAATGCGGAACGCGCGCTGCCCGGGGAGCCGGAGATCTCGTGGGCGTCCCCGGCGTTGCCCGCGGCGATGACCGAGAGGATGCCCTGGCGGGACAGCGCGTCGATCAAGTCGTTCTGGGGGTCGTCGGCCGGGCCGAAGTCGGACCCGAGGGACATGTTGATGATGTCCGCCTTGTCCGAGAAGTCCCCGTCCATGTTGGGGTCCAGGGAACGGTCCAGGGCGTCGAGGACCAGGTTGGTGGAACCCTCACAGCCGAAGACGCGCAGCCCGATCAGTTGCGCCTCGGGCGCGGTGCCCGGGCCGATCCGCATCTTGCCGATCTGCTCCTGCGTCAGCTTGGTGAAATCGCCCTTGTAGGTCTTGCCGTCCGCGCCCACGCCGTAGCCCGCGGTGGTGCCCGCCACATGCGTTCCGTGGCCGCCGGCCTCGCAGTCCAGCGGGTTGTTGTCCGGCTTCGGGACGCTGGTGGGAATCTGGGCGTCGTAGGCGTCGCCCGCGAGGTCGTACCCGCCGAGGAACTTCTTGGAGTCGTACAGACCCGAGTCCTTGCCCGGCAGGTCGTTCGAGGCCTTGGCCTTCTTGTAGGCGTCGACGGTGCCCGGACCACCGAAGTCGGCGTGGGTGTAGTCGATGCCCGAGTCGATGATGGCGACCTTGACGCCCTTACCGGTCTGGCCGGTTTGGGTCCAGGCGTTGAGGGTGTTGGTGTCCAGCACGGAACCCGCGTTGTTGCGGTAGGCGGGGACGATCTTGGAGATCTTGACCACGTCGGAGCGCTTGCTCAGCTCACGCAACTGCGCGGCATCTCCCTTGAGGGCGACTCCGCGCAGGGCGTTGGATGTGGTGTACAGCAGGTCGGACCCGGAGGCGGAGGCCAGGGTGGAACCCATGCTCTCCACCGACTGACGGATGGCCCGCACCCGCGCGGCGGCCTGGACCGGGTCCTGGCTCCCGGAGCGCACGCCCTCGGGTTGCGTGGCCTCGAAGGCACTCGGTCCCTGCAGCTGCACGAAGACCGCCACCTGGCCCTCGGCATCCTTGAGGTCCGAGCCGATCAGCCGGTCGGGGTTCTGGGTGTTGTGGTCGTCCGTCTTGGGCGCCGGGGTGATGTCGACGGCGCTCGCCGGCAGCGCCGTGCCCAGGGCCAGTGCCAGGCCCAGGGCGGTCGTGAGGCAGGCCTTGGCGGCTCTGCCACGACCAGCCCTTGTCTCGTGGTTCATGTCTCGTCCTTTGACATTCGGGGGATGTCGTGAGGTGCATCGCAATGACCCAAGCCTGCGTGCGCCCTACCGAAAAGTAAAGGTTTCATCAAAATATTCTGTGCTCTCACCAGTCGCGATGTCCGTGGCGTGTCGGACGCCGAATTCGCGCCGTGACCGGGGTGGGCGGACGAGAGCGGCGGTGGTGGGCGTCACCGTTAGAATTGGTTGGTACGTGCCCCGCGCGTACTCCTCAACCGTTGTCGTGCCGAATGGGTGCAAGCCCGGGCAGGAGTAGCCAGCTATGCCAGCAATCGTGATCGTCGGAGCCCAGTGGGGCGATGAGGGCAAGGGCAAGGCCACGGATCTCCTGGGTGGCCGGGTGGACTACGTGGTCAAGCCCAACGGCGGCAATAACGCCGGGCACACCGTGGTGGTGGGCGGTGAGAAGTTCGAGCTCAAGCTCCTTCCCGCGGGCATCCTCAGCCCCAACGCCACCTCTGTGATCGGCAACGGCGTGGTGATCAACCCCCAGGCCCTGTTCGAGGAGATCGACGGCCTCGAGGCCCGCGGCGCGGACACGTCCCACCTGCGGATCTCCGCCAACGCGCACCTCGTGGCCCCGTACCACCAGACGCTGGACCAGGTCACCGAGCGGTTCCTGGGCAAGCGCGCGATCGGTACCACGGGCCGCGGGATCGGTCCCACGTACATGGACAAGGTGGGCCGCCTGGGCATCCGCGTGCAGGACGTGCTGGACGAGTCCATCCTGCGGCAGAAGATCGAGGGCGCGCTACGCCAGAAGAACGAGCTGCTCGTCAAGCTCTACAACCGCCGCGCGTTCGAGGTGGATGAGATCGCGGAGTACTTCCTGGGCTTCGCCGAGCGCCTCGCGCCCATGATCGTGGACTCCACGCGAGTGCTCAACGAGGCCCTGGACCGCGACGAAGTGGTGCTCATGGAGGGCGGCCAGGCCACGTTCCTGGACGTGGACCACGGCACCTACCCGTTCGTGACGTCGTCGAACCCCACCGCGGGCGGCGCGTCCGTGGGCTCGGGTGTGGGCCCCACGCGCATCACCCGGGTGATCGGCATCCAGAAGGCGTACACCACGCGCGTGGGCGCCGGTCCGTTCCCCACCGAGCTCTTCGACGAGATGGGCGAGCAGCTGCGCAAGACCGGCGGCGAGTTCGGCGTCAACACGGGCCGGCCGCGCCGCACCGGCTGGTACGACGCCGTCATGGCCCGCCAGGCCGCGCGGATCAACGGCTTCACGGACTTGTTTATCACCAAGCTGGACGTGCTCACCGGGCTGCGTGAGATCCCGGTGTGCGTGGCCTACGAGGTGGACGGTCAACGCTTCGACGAGATGCCCATGACCCAGTCCGACTTCCACCACGCCCAGCCCGTGTACGAGAACTTCCCGGGCTGGACCGAGGACATCACCGGGGCCCGCACCCTGGGGGACCTCCCCGCCAGCGCCCGCGCATACGTCGAGGCATTGGAGAAGATGTCCGGGTGCCGGATCTCCGCGATCGGTGTGGGCCCGGACCGGGACGACACCATCGTGATGCGGGACCTGATCGCGGACTGACGCCCCGATTCCCACCCGCGGACACGACGACGCCGCTCCAAGCCTTGGAGCGGCGTCGTCATGTCATCCGTGGGGCACGGTCGGATCAGTGCTGCGAGACGTCTGCGGTGAGCAGGTCCACGGGCTTGTCCTTGGTCACGACCTTGTGCCCGAGCCACAGGGCCAGGAACACGGGCAGGCCCAGGTACGAGGACAGCAGGCCCAGGGCGTTGACCTCCCCGGACGTGATCAGGCTGTAGCCCTGACCCAGGATCACCACGGCACACATGATGAGCGCGACCACGGGGCCGATGGGGAAGAACCGGGCACGGTAGGTGAGGTTCTTGGGATCCCCGCCCTGCAGGACGTAGGCCCTGCGGAACCGGTAGTGGCTCCACGCGATCCCCATCCACACGATGAAACCGGCCAGGCCGGAGGCGTTGATGAGCCACACGTACGCCTGACCTTCACCGATCAGGGTGGTCAGGAAGCAGAACATGCCGATCAGCGTGGTGGCCAGCAGTGCGAGCATCGGGACACCGCGGCGGTTGACCCGGGCCAGGAACCGGGGAGCCTTCCCGCTCTTCGCGAGCGCGTAGAGCATACGGGTGGAGGCATACAGGCCCGAGTTGCCCGCGGAGAGGATGGCGGTGAGGATCACGGCGTTCATCACGCTCGCCGCGGCCAAGACACCGGCGTGCTCGAACACCAGGGTGAACGGGGAGATGGAGACGTCCTCCACATCGCTCGCGAGCAGGTGGGGATCGGTGTAGGGGATCAGGAAACCGATCACGGCGATCGCGCCGATGTAGAAGAGCAGGATGCGCAGGAAGACCGTGCGGATGGCCTTGGGAACGGTCTCGCGGGGGTTGTCGGCCTCGCCGGCCGCGACCCCCACGAGCTCGGTGCCCTGGAAGGAGAACCCCGCGACCATGAAGATGGCCATGATGCCGGTGAAGCCGTTGACGAAGGGCGCCTCGCCGGCGGTCCAGTTGTGGAACCCGGGGGACGGGCCGCCCAGGATGCCCAGGATCATCAGGACACCCAGGACCAGGAAGATCACCACGGTGATCACCTTGACCAGGGAGAACCAGAACTCACTCTCGCCGTACGCGCGAGCGCTGAGGGCGTTGAGGGAGAAGAGGATCACCAGGAACAGTGCGGACCAGATCCACGCGGGGACGTCCGGGAACCAGTAGCGCATCACCAGCGCGGCCGCCACGAGTTCCGCGGCCACGGTGATCGCCCAGTTGTACCAGTAGTTCCACCCGATCGCGAAGCCGAAGGAGCGGCTGATGTAGCGGGTGGAGTACTCCTCGAACGAGCCCGCCACGGGCAGGTGCGTGGCCATCTCGCCCAGGGACTGCATGAGCAGGAACACCATGAACCCGATCGCAGCGTAGGCGACGAGCGCCCCGCCGGGACCCGCGGTGTTGATGGAGTTGCCGGAGGCCACGAACAGACCGGTGCCGATCGCACCGCCCATCGCGATCATGGTCAGGTGACGCGACTTGAGGGTGCGGCGCAGCGAGCCGTCGGGCGCGACGTCCTGGCCGGTGGGCCGTGGATCGGGGCGGTGGGATGCGTGTGGATCGGGCGGCGTGGCCGCCGTCGAGATGTTTCCCCCACCGGACGAAGATGAAGACACAGGGTTCTCCCGTAGTTGTGATGGTCCGGCGCCGCAGCGGATCGCGGCGGCTGAGGGACATTATGCGCGGCATCGCAGCACACGTGGGGATCCCCACGCAAGGGTCCACCGAAGTGGCCACAAATTCTCAGAAGACGATCACCGTGATGATTCCCAGGACGCCCAGCACCAGACACGTCCCGGAGGTCACGACCACGGCCACCAGGTCCGGCGTGATCCGCTCCCCGGCGATTCCCACGGATTCTCGCCGATAACGCATGCGTTGTGTGGCATAGATCCCTCCGGAGAGGCACAACGCCACGGTGAACAACGAGAGCACGAACGCGCCGTGGGCCGGGAGCCACTTCAGGTAGATCGCTGCGGCGGTGCACAGTGCCAGCATGGTCCGGCCCCAGGACAGCACGGTGCGCTCGGGTTGCAGTCCCGGATCTTCGTGCGTGCGCACGCCCGGCGGGGTGATGGAACTCATCGGGTCAGCACCACGACCACGAGCACCCCGGAGGCGATCGCGCCCCCTACCGCCACGAGCGGGACGATCAGCGGCAGGGGCAGGGGAGCCTTGTGCCGCATGGAACGTTCCACGCGCAGCCACCGCAGTGCGGCTCCGGCACTGAGGAACATACCCAGCACCAGCAGGACCAGGGCCAGGAACTTGCGCACCGCGATGTCGAAGATGTCCCCGGTGAACGCCTCGATGGCGATGCCCCCGGCCAAGAAGGCCAGGGACGTGCGGATCCAGGCGAGGAACGTGCGTTCGTTTGCCAGCGTGAAGCGGGGGTCCGGTTCCGTCCCGCCGCGCAGGACACGGTGGCTGATCGATCCACGACGCCGCTCGGCCGGGTCTTCGGGGTGGCTCACGGTTCTCCTTCGTCTGGGCTCTCCGTACGCGCCTCTCGGTGCAGAAGCAGGATCCTGAGGTGATGGTATGCGCTCGGGGGCCGGAAGCGGCGTCGTGGGCGGGGGGGGGGCGCACCCTTGTCCGCTCGTGCCGCGCACGAGAAGATGGTCGCACTCGCAGACCACTGGCGTAGGGAGAACAGGTCATGAGCACGAGCAACCACCCGGGCAGTGGCACCTCGCCCCACGAGGAAGGAACCCGGTACTCGGGGACCGAGTACCACCGCGACACGCGGCCCCTGTCCGTGTCGGCCGATACCCACCGCCCCTACGCGCAGCCCGCAGGACAGTGGCACTACGTCCCCGCCGGACCGGAGGACGCCCAGCGGCAACAGCAGGCGAGCTCCAGCTCGGAGACGTCACTCGTGCTGGGCATCCTGGGAGTCACCGTCCTGCCGATCCTCGCACCGTTCGCCCTGTGGCAGGCCACGAAGGCTGAGAAACTCGGCGGCAGGGCGACCGCGGGCAAAGTCCTGGGCTGGGTCGGTGTGGTGCTGCTGATCCTGATGGTGCTGTGGTTCGTGTTCTTCTTCGCGATCTGGGGATTCGCGATGAACGAGTTCATGCAGCAATCCCGCTCGAGCGTCTGAGACGCGCAGGAGCCCCGCCGGTCCGACCGGCGGGGCTCCTGTCCACGTAGCTCGAGGGCGCTACCAGATGGCCACGCGTTCCTCCTCCGGCAGCCACATGCCGTCCGAGTCCTGGACGTCGAACGCCTCGTAGAACGCGTCCACGTTGCGCGGGGTCTGGCCGGCACGGAACTCGGCGGGAGAATGCGGATCCGTGGCGATGCGTGTTTTTAGCGCCTCGTCCCGGGACTTCTCCTGCCACACGTAGGCCCAGGAGATGAACAGCCGCTGCGCGGGGGTGTACCCGTCGACGCTCTCGCTGTCCGGACGGTCCTTCTTCTCCTGCGCGGTCTTCCATGCCTTGTAGGCAATGGACAAGCCGCCCAGGTCTCCGATGTTCTCACCCAGGGTGAGTTCGCCGTTGACGTGCGGAGCGGCGTCGTCGTCCGCGAACTGCGCGGGGGACAGCGCCGCGTACTGGCCCACGAGACGGGCCGTGCGCTGCTCGAACGCCGCGCGGTCCTCGTCCGTCCACCAGTTGCGCAGCTTGCCCTCGCCGTCGCACGTGGAACCCTTGTCGTCGAAGCCGTGACCGATCTCGTGACCGATCACCGAGCCGATGGCCCCGTAATTCACGGCGTCGTCCGCGTCCTCGTTGAAGAAGGGGGGCTGCAGGATGGCCGCGGGGAACACGATCTCGTTGCGCAGCGGGTGGTAGTACGCGTTGACCGTCTGCGGGGTCATGAGCCACTCGTGCTTCTCCACCGGCTTGCCGGCCTTGCGCGCGAGCTCGTCCACCGCGAACTGGGCGGTGCGCACTACGTTGCCCACCAGGTCGTCCCCGCGCACCAGCAGGCCCGAGTAGTCCTTCCACTTCTCCGGGTAACCGATCTTGGGGGTGAATCCGGAGAGCTTCTTGAGCGCCTCGGCCCGGGTGTCTTCCGTCATCCAGTCCAGGCGCTCGATCGAGTCGCGGTACGCCTCCAGGAGGTTCGCCACGAGCTCGTCCATGCGTGCCTTGGCGGATGGCGAGAAGTTCTCGGCGACGTACAGTTCGCCCACGGCCTCACCCAGGGCGCCGTTGACCAGCCCGACGCCGCGCTTCCAGCGTTCGCGCAACTGCGGCGTCCCGGAGAGCACGGTCCCGTAGAACGAGAAGTTCTGGTCCACGAAGGCCTGCGGCAGGTACGCGGCGCGGGCGGAGACCACGTGCCAGCGGGCCCAGGACTTCCACGCGTCCAGCAGGTCGTCGGTGAGTAGTTCGTCCAGGCCCGTGAAGAAGCTGGGCTGGGCGTTGATCACGGTGCTCAGGTGCTCCGGGGTGAGCCCCATGCCCTCGAGCACGGCGTCCCAGTCCAGGCGGGAGACCTGGTCCGTGAGTTCCGCGAACCCCATGGGGTTGTACATCTTGGTGAGGTCCCGCACCGTGACCTTGTCCCAGTGCTGCGCGGCGATGCGCGTCTCCAGCTCCATGACCGCCTGCGCCTGTTCGGCGGCGTCCTCGAATCCGGCCAGTTCGAGCATCTTCGCCACGTGCGCCACGTACTTCTCGCGGATCTCGGCGTACTGCTCCTCGCGGTAGTACTCCTCGTCCGGCAGCCCCAACCCGGACTGGCCCACGAACACGAGGTTGCGCTGCGGGTCCCCGGGGTCCGAGTCCAGGTCGATGTCCAGCGCCGCCCCGATCCCCCGGCGCATGGCCGTACCGAACCACTTGGACAGCGCACGCGGGGAGTCGATCACGGCCACGGCGTCCAGGTCCTCGCGCAGCGGCTCGGTGGCCAGCTCCTCGATCCGGTCCGTGTCCATGAAGGACGCGTACAGCAGCGCGATCTTGGTCTCGGCGCCCTGCTCCGCCGGGTTCGACGCCGCTGCGCCGCCCTCCGCGCTTGCGCCCGTGATGATCTCGCGCACCGCCTGCTCGGCCTGATCCCGCAGTTCGATGAACGCCCCGGTGCTGGCCTTGTCGTCCGGGATCCGGGCCTCCTTCAGCCATGAACCGTTGACGTGGCGGAAGAGGTCGTCCTGCGGGCGGACCGAGCGGTCGAAGGCATCGAGGTCAAACACGGAAGTGGTCATGAGCCCCACGGTACTGAGCGGCGGTGGGGCGGGTCACACCGGGGCTCGGCCTGTTCCCGCAGGGCGGAACCGTACGGCGTCGTGACCCCGGGGGCGGGACGGTCAGTCATGCGCAGAACATCTGAGGCCCGGAAATGCCATCCGAACCCGCCACCACCGGCCTTTTGGGGACTCAGATGTACCGGCCGGATTGGCAGCCCCCGGTACGCCGTATCGCAATGATGACCTAAATGGGCGCCGTCCATGAGTATCTACAGGACCTAGCGGTAGCTACGAACGCAGTGGCGAGCGATTTGCCCCACCACCGTGTTGGACAGAGGAATGGTCCGCTCCCTGCGGGCCGATTGTGTCAGGACCGCGACGGCGATAGGCGGTTCGTCGGGGTGGGAAATGACCCCAGCCTCATGGCTGAGCGCCGCCAAAGACCCAGTCTTGGCTGCGCTCTGGACACCCGGGTACGTGAAGACTTCAGCGAAACGGTGTCCCCATGCTTGTTATCCCAGTACATGCCGCATGAACGAGCACTGGGAGGGAGTGGCTGCGTGGTCCTCCCAGATGAACGAAAGGATACCTACGAGATCGGAGGCCGTGGTACTCGATACCAGCAGGGGGTCGTATTCCCGGGGATCGGGCAGAAGGTAGGGATCCAGATTATCGGCGTCACGGCCAACCTCGGCCGTGTGCAGATCGGTTGCGAGTAGGTAGGGCCGGATATCGGTTTGCAGCAACCCGAGGCGTCTCAGAGTGTGTGCCACACGATCGTGACCCACGGCGCATAGCACCGCGTTTCCAGCCGTGTTGTCCGAGATGGTCGTCATCAATTCGACCAGGTCTCGCCACGACATGCATACGGGGTCCAGGCATATCGACAACCCCGTGGGCCCGGGAACGCGGGTCTCAGGCACCAGATCGACCGGTGCAGCCGGGTCGATGAGGCCATCGTCCGCAGCCTGACAGAAGGCGGCCATGACAACGAGCTTGTACAGGGAAGCCGTTGGAAACCTGACCCCAGTCCGGTAATTAAAGGGAGATAGCGGACCGGTGACAGTTTGACGGCTCTTCAGGATCCAGGGTGTAGTTGGGGTCGGCGCGTCGGTCGCCGGATAGGGGTCGAGGCCTCCCGA